>CBDUOT010000006.1:0-55864 GCA_965368915.1 uncultured Rhodobacterales bacterium
GACCTGGGCGAAAAGACGATCGGCGTCGCCGTCTCGGACCGGCGGTTGTCGGTCGCCACGCCGCTCGAGACGATCCGGCGGAAGAAGTTTACAATCGACGCCGAGGCGCTGCTTGCCATTTGCACCAAGCGCGAGATCGGCGGCCTGATCCTCGGCCTGCCGCGCAACATGGACGGCTCCGAAGGGCCGCGCTGCCAGTCGACCCGAGCTTTTGCGCGCAACCTGACCCGGCTGACCGAGATGCCGATCGGTTTCTGGGACGAGCGTTTGTCCACCGTCGCCGCCGAACGCGCGCTTCTTGAGGCGGATACGACACGCAAGCGTCGCTCCGAGGTGATCGATCACGTGGCCGCGGGGTATATCCTGCAAGGAGCGCTCGACAGGATCGGCAATCTGAGGCGGCAGGCATGAGTGACGGGGTCTGGAAACGGCAGGAAATCGACTCGCCCTGCGTCAAGGTCTGCGTGGTCCACCCGACCGAGCGGATCTGCGTCGGCTGCCTTCGTTCGATCGAGGAAATCGCTGGCTGGAGCCGGATGAGCCCCGAGGAACGCCGCGCGATCATGGCGGAACTGCCCGACCGCGCGCCGAAGCTTCGCCAAAGGCGGGGCGGCAGAGCCGCGCGCACGCAATCGCGCGGCTGACACGTCAGGCGTTCAGCCACTCCGCAATGCCGCCCGGCATCTCAGGACGGAAATAAGCGATGATCCGGCCTTCGGGCGGGGCAACCGCACCCTCTTTCCACGGACAGATCCCATGCAAGGCAAGGCGGTGGATCAGCACGGCCTCCCCCGGCATGGCGTGAACGACGACGCGGCGGCAGGTTTCGAACACCTCGCGCCGCGCCGTGTGATAGGCATCCGTGATATCGGTCTGGGGCCATTCGCCCTCGGGCACGCTGGCCAGCGCCTCGCGGAAGGCGTGCGCCATGATCAGATGGCTGCCTTCCCAGACGACAGGCGGACTCGCGCCCTCATCCGTCCCGGTCAGGGGCAGGCCCAGGATCCAGGCATGCGGTTCCCGGATCATCCGGCGCCGCTCGGGGCCGACCGGTAGCAAACCGTCGACATGTGCAGCATCGCGCGCCACCCGGTAGCGGAAGGCGGCTTCGCTTTCTTCGGACCAGGGTTGCGGATAGCCGGGATAGACCGCCGAAAGCTGCGCGTGGTGAAGCGGCAGCGGCCCGCAGATCTCTCGCGCGAAGTCGATCGCGGCTCCGGACAGAGGCACGCCATCCACCCTGCCCTCGGAATCGTTCGGCAAAAGGTCGAGACCGACATCCCATGTCCCGCCGCAGCGAAGCGGCGCGGCACTTCGGCCAAGCGCGGCTCGGGCGGCGGGCAGTGCCGCGGCGGCCCAGCGCGCAAGCGTCGGGTCGGAGGAAAACCGCGCCCAGCCGCGAGACATGACTATTTCCTGCATCCGGCAGCCTTCCCGGGTGTCCTGACTGGGGACAGACTTAAGGCGCGACGGTATCAGGCGGCAAGGTCGCGCATCGGCGCAAGCGCCGCGTCGACGACATCAAGACCCGCTTCAGGCGCGTTCGCGCGTTCTGACAGGATGCGCCGCCAGGCCCGCGCGCCGGGCTGACCGTGAAACAGGCCCATCATGTGGCGCGTGATCTGGTGCAGCCGCCCGCCACTTTGAAGATGTTGCGCGATGTAGGGCCGCATCCGCTCGATAACCTCGAATCGATCGAGCCCCTCTCCCGCGCCGAAGATGCGGCGATCCACATCGGCGAGCGTATCGTAGGGCTCGTGATAGGCGGCCCGGCCGATCATCACCCCGTCGAGCCCGTCGGCCAGAAACGCCTCCGCCTGATCGAGCGAACCGATCCCGCCATTGACCGAGAGATGCAGGTGCGGGAACGCCCGCTTCATCTGAACCACCAAAGGATAGTCGAGCGGCGGAATGTCCCGGTTCTCCTTCGGACTCAGACCCTGAAGCCAGGCCTTGCGCGCATGGATCGCAAAGCGCGAGACCCCGGCGGCGGAAACCGTTTCGAGGAAGGCGGGCAGCACCTCCTCCGGCACCTGTTCATCAACACCGATCCGGCACTTTACCGTCACTTCGACCGGGGAAACCGCGATCATCGCGGCGACGCAATCGGCGACCAGACCGGGGCGTTCCATCAGTACGGCGCCGAAGCAGCCCGACTGAACGCGGTCGGACGGGCAGCCGATGTTTAGGTTTATCTCGTCATACCCGAAATCGGCCGCGATCCGGACGGCCTCGGCCAGTTCTGCCGGGTCCGATCCGCCAAGCTGAAGCGCCACGGGATGCTCCGCCGGATCGAACCCCAAAAGCCGCGCGCGGTCGCCGTGGATCACGGCAGGCGCGGTCACCATCTCGGTGTACAGCAGCGTTTGGGCGGTGATCTGACGGTGGAAGAACCGGCAATGACGGTCGGTCCAATCCATCATGGGTGCCACGGACAGGCGCGCGGCGCGGCGCACTTCGGCGAAGCGCTCGGTCGCGTCTTTCGTCGCACTGGTCATCGCTTTTGGCTTCCTCGCGTTACGCCGAACATCCTGCGGGCGCTGCGGGATGCAGCTCCGGGCGCTTCCCATAACATCTTTGGGGCGGCTGTCTCCAGCCCATATGGGCGTGCGCGACCCGCAGGCAACACCGGGTCCGCGGAACGCTTCTCAGTCCGAAGCGATGCGCAACGGCAAGTCGCGGGCGGCAGCGCGATACCAGCGGATGATGGCCTGCCTCTCCTCTTCTTCCATGAAAGAGACATTGGCGGGCGGCATCGCATCCGTCACGCCCGCCTGAATATAGATCTGGCGCGCCGCGCGTGCGATGTCGGCCTCGGTCTCCAACAGGATGTTCTTCGGCGCGCGGTGGATGCCCTCGTAAAACGGTTCGCGCGCATGACACATCGAACAACGCCCGGGCACGATGCCCGCGACCTCGTCGAAACCTTCCGCACTGGCGAAGACCTGCTCGACCGGTGTCAGTATCCGCGCCTCGGAGTCCTCGACCGTCTCCTGCCGCAATGGCGCGGTCGACAGCCACATGATGCAGATGAACAGGATCGCCGTCGCAAGCCACGTCCAGGTCGGATTGCCCGCCCGCGCGTGCCGCGTGTTGAAGTAGTGCCGGATCGTGACGCCCATCAGGAAGACGAGAGCCGCGATCACCCAGTTATAGTCGGTCGCGAAAGCCAGCGGATAGTGGTTCGACAGCATCAGAAACACGACCGGCAGGGTCAGGTAGTTGTTATGGGTCGATCTCAGCTTGGCGATCTTGCCGTATTTGGGATCGGGCGTGCGCCCCTCCTGCAGATCCTTCACGACGATGCGCTGGTTGGGCATGATGATGAAGAACACGTTCGCCGTCATGATCGTCGCCGTGAAGGCGCCGAGATGCAGCATCGTCGCGCGGCCGGTGAAGATCTGGTTGTAGCCCCAGCCCATCGCGACCAGCAGCACGAAGAGCAGAAGCATCAGCGCCGTCGGCCTTTCCCCCAGCCCCGACTTGCAGAGGAAATCGTAGACCAGCCATCCGATGGTCAGCGACACCGCCGAGATCAGGATGCCCTGCCACAGCGCAAGGTCCGCCTTCGCCGGGTCGATGAGGTATAGCTCGCCCCCCACCCAGTAGACGATCATCAGAAGCGCCGCGCCCGAAAGCCAGGTCGAATAGCTTTCCCATTTGAACCAGGTCAGGTGGTCGGGCATGTGCTCGGGCGCGACGAGGTATTTCTGGATATGGTAGAAGCCGCCGCCGTGGACCTGCCACTCCTCGCCATGCGCGCCGACCGGCAGGTGCGGCACTTTCCTGAGACCGAGATCGAGCGCAACGAAGTAGAACGACGACCCGATCCAGGCGATCGCCGTCACGACATGCAACCAGCGCACCGCGAAAGCCAGCCAATCCCACATGATCGCGATATCGTTCATCTGCGACTCCTCTTCCGCGCGTTCGGCAAGAGCCTAGCCTGAGACGCTATTATCCTGTATTCGATATAAAAGCCTAGCTGCTTCAAAAATCTCAAAAGAATTTAGCCATGGCCTATCTCGACAACGTCCGCACTTTCGTCAGAGTTTACGAACTTGGCAACATGTCCGCCGCCGCGCGTGACATGCGCATTTCCGCGGCCGTCGCATCCTCTCGCATTTCCCAGCTTGAAGGGCACCTGAACGTGCGCCTTTTCCAGCGCACCACGCGGGTCCTCAATCCGACCGAACAGGGGCACCTCTTTTATCAGGGCGCGCTCAAGATCCTCGAATCCGTGGACGAGGCCGAGGCCGAAATCAGCAACGTCACGGAAAACCCCAAGGGCACGCTCTACATCGCCGCGCCTTTGGGCGTCGGCCAGCGGCTGGTCGCCCCCGCCGCGCCCGAGTTTCGCGAACGCTACCCCCTCATCAACATCCGGCTGAGGCTGTCCGACCGCAAGCTCGACCTCGCGGCGGAAGGGCTGGATGCCGCGTTCTTCCTCGGTCTGCCCGAAGATTCGACGCTGCGCATCCGCAAGATCGCCGATTGTCCAAGGGTCCTGTGCGCCGCGCCCGAGTATCTAGCGCGCAAGGGGGAACCAAAGAAAAGCTCCGACCTGACCGCGCAGAAGCACGACTGCCTGAACCTTCGCTACCCCGGCGCGCCGGAATTCCAATGGCCCCTTCAGACGCCCGAAGGCGTTCGGCGCATTCCCGTCAGCGGTCCATTCGAATGCGACCACGGCGATGTGCTGACCAACTGGGCGCTCGCGGGTCTGGGCATCATCCTGAAACCCGCCTTCGAGATTTCCGAGCATCTGGAATCCGGCCGCCTCGTTCCGATCCTGCCCGAAGAACCGCCCGTACCCGTCCAGATGGCGTGCCTCTACACGCACCGCCGCCGTCAGGACCCCAAGGCACGGCTTTTCATCGATTTCATCGTCGAGCACATCCAGCGGTCGCTGAAGGGCTGACGTCACGCTAGCCCCAAAGCGCCATCCGCCGAGACCTCTATTCTCGCCGCAGAAGCGTGTTTCTGAACGCGATTGCGTCCTGCGTGTTCAGGCCCGATTTCGCTCGGAACGCGGGCAAATCCATCGAAAGTGCCTCATCGACCGTAAGGTCCTTTCCCAGCTTGTCCACTGCCGAGGAGTCCAGCCCATCGAGCGCGGTCAGCGGTGCGCTCAGGTCCTCTTTCGGCATCGCCTCCCGGATCCTGTCCACGAGGTAGTCGCTCTCGAGAAACCCGATCTCGCCATATGGGTGGCGCGACGGCAATCGCCAACTTGTGCCGAACGCGAACTGGATGGAGCGCAGCACCTCGTTGAATGCCGGCTGTGGGACAAGACCGGTCTCGGCGCTCGACCACAGTTCCGGCGGGATCGCTATCTTCCTGACATCGACGACGCTTTCACCGAGGCCCGGCGGGTTCTTGATCTGCACCACATGTTGACCGACACATGCGCACAGACTGCGGGACGTGATCAGGAAATCGGTCGTCACCTCGGGCAACTCGTTCGGATCCTTGGGCTTCTGACGGCGCTTGAAGACCCGGTAAAGGCGCTTGAAATGCGCGTCGTCGCCGGTAACCCAGTAAGAATGGCCCTCGATCGTTCCAACGACCTCGACGGTGCTATCGGAAATGGCCTTGTAGTTGTAATTCTTCAAAGAACCCTTGGCCTGGCCGTTCGACTCGTCCTTCATCATGCTGATGCCCGGACGCCCCGCATCGCCCTTTGTGCGGTCGATATCCCAGCCGTTCTGAACCGCATGGGTCGTGTCGATCGGCTTCGGATCGCTGCCCCATGTGCCCCATTCGGCGGTCTTGTCGACCCAGAATTCCTCGTGGGATTGCTCGTATTGGACGTCCGGCTCGGTTGTCTTGACCTTCTCGGGGAAGTGGCCTGTATCGAGCTTGGCCTCTATGCAAAACCGGTCCATCGTCTTGGGTCGGGAAACCACCAGGAAGAATTCCTGAATGCCTTCGATGACTCGCAGGCCCTGAACGAACGTCCGTCTGTTTGTCGGCTGAATCGTATGGGGTCGGGGCAGCATGAGGAAGACCGCGCGATTGGTTCCGACGTGATAGCCGGTCAGTAAGTTGTAAAGCTGGGAAATCGTGGTCGTACTGCCTTCCGTTTCCTTCCTTTCGCGCGAAGCATCAGCCTGAACCGTGCGCTGGTCCTGTTCGGTTTCACCCCATTCATGAGACAGCTTCCCTCCGATCTCTGCGCCGCTGTCCTTCGCTGTCTTGTACTTGGCCTCGAGCGCGAGTCCGGTCTTGCTAGTGGTCGTGAAGGTGTGGGTCTTGTCAGTGGTCACTTTCGACTGAGACGCGCTCAAAAGTTCGCCCTTGAGGGAGGCGGCCTGGACGAGATCACGCTCTTTCGGCTCGAAATCAACGATGTAGGGGTGATTGGTGGGGGAAGGTGTCTGCTTGTCATCGTCATCGGGGTGGCGGAACACGCCGATCTCGATCAATGCACCGTAACAGCCGAAATACTCCGAAAAGATGTTCTTGAGTTTCTCGGTCGGCACCTTCGGAAAGGATGCGAGGCCTTTCTTGGTTTCATCGCTCGTCGGTTGATATCCGGTGATCGAGCAAGCCACCTTCAAATAGGTGAAACGCTGGGTCGCGTATTCTTTCGGCAGATTGGCCTCGTCCACGTCATAAGCGAAGACTGCGATGGACGACCGCCAGGGAAAGGGGAACTTCTTGTTGCAGTAGGTATCGTCCAGCATATCCGCACTTGACGCGACAAGTCTCCATGGGATCGGGGTGGGCGGGGCGTCTACAATTTCTTCTTCGGCCATCTGTCTTCTCCAATGAAGTTTCTCAAAACGAACTAGAATCGACGCCGCACCGCGTATCGGGGCGACAATTCGGGTCACTGGAGTTTAGCCCCGGCAATCAACGCGCGAGTTGATGGGGATCAGGGATAACGGGGGTTGAGTTCGCCGAGTCTACCCGGCACGCCGACGCCGCAAACAACTCCTTCAGGAAAAAAGTGAAAGTCATTTCCATTTTCCTGCCCTACAACTAAATCAAAACAGGAGTTCCAGCGTGAACCGCTATCCTCGCGACATGCGCGGCTACGGCGCCAATCCGCCCGATCCGAAATGGCCGGGCAACGCACGGGTCGCCGTCCAGTTCGTGCTGAACTACGAAGAAGGCGGCGAGAATTGCGTCCTGCATGGGGACGCTGCGTCCGAAGCATTCCTTTCGGACATTCCCGGCGCCGCGCAATGGCCCGGCCAGCGCCATTGGAACATGGAATCCATCTACGAATACGGCGCCCGCGCGGGGTTCTGGCGGCTCCACCGCCTGTTCACCGGCGCGAACATCCCCGTCACGATCTACGGCGTGGCCACCGCGCTCGCCCGCAGCCCCGAACAGGTCGCGGCGATGAAAGACGCGGGCTGGGAAATTGCCAGCCACGGCCTGAAATGGGTCGAGCACAAGGACATGCCCGAGGATGAGGAACGCGCCGCGATCGACGAGGCGATCCGCCTGCATACCGAAGTCACGGGTGAGGCTCCGCGCGGCTGGTACACGGGCCGGTGCAGCACCAACACCGTGCGCCTCGTCGCCGAGACGGGCGCTCTCGCCTACATCTCGGACACCTACGACGACGACCTGCCCTACTGGCTGGAAATCGGCGCGCACGACCAGCTTATCATCCCCTATACGCTCGAAGCCAACGACATGCGCTTCGCCACGTCGCCCGGATGGATCACCGGCGAGCAGTTCTTCCAGTACCTCAAGGACGCCTTCGACGTTCTCTATACCGAGGGCGAGGCCGGAGCCCCGAAGATGATGTCCGTCGGCCTGCATTGTCGGCTGATCGGACGCCCTGGCAAGATCGCCGGCCTCAAGCGCTTCATTGACTATATCCAAGGCTTCGAAGGCGTCTGGTGCCCGCGCCGGATCGACATTGCAGACCACTGGGCCGCGAAACATCCTCCCGAGCGTTGGGACCGGCCAAGCCGTATGTCAAAGGCCGATTTCGTCGCGAAATTCGGTGGCATCTTCGAGCATTCTCCTTGGATCGCCGAACGCGCCCACGGCCTCGAACTCGGCCCCGCCCATGACAGCGCCGCGGGCATCCACAATGCGCTTTGCCGCATTTTCCGCACCGCGTCGCAGGACGAACGCCTCGGCGTCCTGACCGCCCACCCCGACCTCGCCGGAAAGCTCGCCCAGGCCAAGCGCCTGACCGCGGAGTCAACGAACGAACAGGCCGGTGCCGGGCTCGACGCGCTGACCGACGCGGAACGCGCGCGGTTCACCGAACTCAACACCGCCTACGTCGACAAACACGGCTTTCCCTTCATCATCGCCGTCCGCGACCACGACAAGGCGTCCATCCTCGCCGCCTTCGAACGCCGCATCGGCAACGCCCGCGAGACAGAATTCGCCGAGGCGTGCCGTCAGGTCGAACGCATCGCCGAGTTCCGGCTGAAGGACATCCTTCCGTGACGGGCAGGACGCTCATCCCCGCCCCGCTCACGGCAGAGGCTTTCGCGCCTTACGGCGACGTGATCGAAGTCGCGGGCGCGCCCGACAAGCTCATCAATCAGGGCATGTGCGGCCGCCACCACGACCTTGCACGGCTGGACTTCTCGGACGGCCGCGCTGGCATCAGCCTGTTCGACGCGAAGGCGCGCAGCTTCCCCTACCATGTCGACATGGTCGAGCGTCATCCGGACGGCAGCCAGGCTTTCATCCCAATCGACAATGTGCCGTTCCTCGTTGTCGTCGCCGATGACGAAGCAGGCAAACCGGTCAATCTGAAGGCATTCGTGACCCGGCCCGGCCAATCCATCAACCTGCACAGGGGCGTCTGGCACGGTGTGCTCGCACCCATCGGGAAACCCGGCCAGTTTGTCGTCATCGACCGTATCGGGGACGGCCCCAACCTCGAGGAACACTGGTTCGGCGAAGCCTATCTCGTCGAGACCGCAAACATCTGAAAGCCGTCGAGAAGAAGCGGCCATCCACGACGAATAATCCGAACAGGAGGACAGTTCGATGGCTTACAGTTCAATCGGAACGGCGGAACAGCTCCGCGATCCGAACTTCACCCCACCCATCATCAAGGCGATCCCTCTCGGCATCCAGCATGTCCTTGCGATGTTCGTCTCGAATGTGACGCCCGCAATCATCGTCGCGGGCGCGGCGGGGTTCGGCTTCGGCTCCAACTCGCCGGACTTTCCGGAACTGCTCTACATGATCCAGATGTCGATGCTCTTCGCCGGCATCGCCACGCTGTTCCAGACCATCGGCATGGGACCTGTTGGCTCACGGCTGCCGGTCGTGCAGGGCACATCCTTCGCCTTCATCCCGATCATGATCCCGCTTGTCGCCGGAAAGGGCGTCGACGGGCTCGCCGCGCTGTTCGGCGGAGTGCTGATCGGGGGTATCTTCCACGCGCTCCTCGGGACCGTGATCGGCAAGATCCGCTTTGCGCTGCCTCCGCTTGTCACCGGTCTCGTCGTGACGATGATCGGCCTCGCGCTCGTCAAGGTCGGCATCGAATACGCGGCGGGCGGCGTGCCCGCCAAGGCGTCGGGCGCGGAAAGCTACGGCTCGCTCCTCAGCTGGTCGGCCGCGCTCGTCGTGATCTTCGTGACGCTCGGGCTGAAATTCTTCGCGCGCGGGATGCTGTCGATCTCGGCCGTGCTGGTCGGGATCATCGCGGGCTATGTCTACTGCATCGCGATCGGCAAGCTGCCCATCGAGGCGATCACCGGATCGTGGTCGAACGCCGCTGCCTTCGCCCTGCCCCAGCCGTTCAAGTACGGGTTCGAATTCTCCGCCGCAGCGGTCATCGGCTTCTGCCTCATGGCCTTTGTATCGGCGGTCGAGACGGTGGGTGACGTCAGCGGGATCACCAAGGGCGGCGCGGGCCGCGAAGCGACGGACAAGGAGATTCAGGGCGCGACGTTCGCCGACGGCTTCGGCACCGCCATTGCGGGCGCTTTCGGTGCGCTGCCGAACACCTCGTTCAGCCAGAATGTCGGCCTGATCGCCATGACCGGCGTCATGAGCCGCCACGTCGTGACCATCGGCGCGATCTTCCTGATCATCTGCGGCCTGATCCCGAAGGTGGGCGGCATCATCCGCACCGTCCCGATCGAGGTTCTGGGCGGCGGCGTCATCGTGATGTTCGGCATGGTCGTGGCCGCAGGTGTCTCGATGCTGTCGGACGTCAACTGGAACCGCCGCAATATGGTGATCTTCGCCGTCGCGCTGTCCGTCGGCCTCGGCCTGCAGCTTGAGGTGATGAACGTCGCGCCGGGCGCACCAAACGCGCTTCAACACCTGCCCGACACGCTTCGCATTCTCGGCGCCTCCGGCATCCTGCCCGCCGCGCTGATCGCGATCATCCTCAACCTCGTCCTACCCGAGGATCTGGCCGAGGAATCGACCGATGAAGTCTCAGGGGGCCTTTCCGGCCACGCCAGCGGCTCGCTTGGAAAAGGCGGCGGCGCCTGAACGGCAGGGACCGGGCGTCGCCGGCGCGCCGTTCCAACGGCGCGCCGCCTGCAGGTTGTGGGTTACGGTCTGGACGCGGTCACGCCCGACCCCGACAACTGGAAATACGCTCCGATGCTCTAATCCGCCGACGCACGGAATCCGATGCTTTGGTCTTATAGGGCAGAATCCGGCTTCCGGTTAGGATGCGTCCACGTTCACTAGGGAGGAACTGACATGAGCTGGACGAAGCCCAAGGCAATCGAAATCCGCTGCGGCATGGAAATCAACATGTACGGCCCGGCAGAAGACGACGACCGCGACCTGTTCTGAACTGACAATGCTGGTCACCGTGCTCGGCGCCGGTGCCGGCGGCGGGCTTCCGCAGTGGAACTGCGCCTGCCGGAATTGCCGCGATGCGCGGGAAGGACGACTGCCACGGATGACTCAGTCTTCCGTGGCGGTTTCCGTCAATGGACGCGATTGGGTGGTGCTGAATGCGTCGCCCGATATCCGCGATCAGCTTGACCGAACCCCGGCCCTGCATCCGCCGGGCCTCAGGGGCAGCCCGATCTGTGCCGTCGTACTGACAAATGCAGATGTCGATCACGTCGCGGGCCTTCTGACCCTGCGGGAGAAAACCGGTTTCGACGTCTACGCCTCGGCAGAGATCCTGTCGGTGCTCGACGCGAACCCGATCTTCGGTGTGCTGGATGCAGCGCTCGTCGCGCGGCGGCCCATAGAACTCGACAAGGATTTCAACCCGGTCGAGGGGCTGACCGTCACGCCCTTCGCGGTTCCGGGAAAGGTCGCGCTTTACCTCGAAGGCGATGCGCCCGATACCGAGGCGATGGGCGAACAGACCATCGGTCTTCGCCTGAGTTCCGGCGACAAGCGCGCCTACTACGTGCCCGGCTGCGCCACGATCCCCGACTGGCTGCTGGATCGCTTTTCGGACGCCGACCTTCTGATGTTCGACGGAACCGTGTGGGAGAATGACGAGATGGCTTCGACCGGAACGGGAACGAAGACCGGTGCACGGATGGGCCATGTCTCGATGAACGGACCTTCGGGCAGCCTCGCGCGCCTTGCGTCGCTTGACGGATGCCGCAAGGTCTTCGTGCACATCAACAACACCAATCCGGCGCTGCAACCGGACGCCCCCGAACGCAAAGCCATCGAGCAGGCAGGCTGGACGATTGCAGGGGATGGAATGGAGCTTCAGATATGAACGACATGACCGCCACACGCTCCGCCTTCGAAGCGCGCCTTCGCCAGATCGGTGAGGAACGCTACCACGATCGCCATCCCTTCCATGCGATGCTCCATTCCGGCGGCTGCACGATCGATCAGGTGCGGGCCTGGGTAGTGAACCGCTACTATTACCAAAGCCGGATACCGATGAAAGACGCGGCCTTCATGAGCCGTGTCGAGGACCCCGCCCTGCGCCGTTCCTGGCGGTCCCGGATTGAGGATCACGACGGCACGGACGACCGCGAGGGCGGCATCGCCCGCTGGCTTAAGCTTGCCGCAGCCGTCGGTCTCGACCCCGACTATGTTGCCTCGGCCAAGGGCGTCCTGCCCGCGACGCGCTTCGCCGTCGACGCCTATGTCCGCTACGTGCGCGACGAACCCATGCTCAAGGCGGTGGCGTCGTCCCTTACCGAGCTTTTCGCCCCGAAGATACATGCGGACCGCATCGCGGGCCTGCTGGAGCATTACGATTTCGCCAACCCCGAGGCGATCAGCTATTTCCGCCATCGGCTGAACGAAGCGCCGAAAGACGTGCAGTTCGGCCTTGCATGGGTGCTGGACCACGCCGTGACGCCCGCCGATCAGGACGCCGCGGCCGCCGCGCTGACCTTCAAGACCGAGGTGCTTTGGGCCCAGCTCGACGCGCTCTACGCGGCCTATGTCACGCCCGGTCATATCCCGCCCGGGGCATGGCGTCCCGGCGACGGGCTGGCATCATGACCCCGGTCGCAGTCCCTACCCTGCCTCGTGGCGTCCGGATGCGCTTCGACGATGTGCGCAAGTCGGACGTGCTCCTTGGCCCCGAAACCGCACTCATGCTCGACCAGATCGGCGCGACCATCCTGAGCGAAGTGGACGGACAGCGCTCCGTGGGCGAAATCGCGGGCGACCTTGCCAGCCGCTTCGGCGCGCCCGAGGATCAGGTGCTTTCGGATGTTGCGGAGTTTCTTGACGACCTCGCCCGCAAGCGGCTGGTGGACGTGACCGATGGCTGAACCGCGCGTCCAACCGCCGATCGCCATGCTTGCCGAGCTTACTCATCGTTGCCCGCTCGCCTGTCCCTATTGCTCCAACCCGCTCGAACTGACCGCGAAGGACTCGGAACTTTCGACCGAGACCTGGGCGCGCGTGTTCCGCGAAGCCGGCGCGCTCGGCGTCCTGCAACTGCACCTGTCGGGCGGCGAACCTGCCGCGCGCCGCGACCTCGAAGCACTTGTCGGACATGCGCGGGATGCGGGCCTTTACACCAACCTCATCACCTCCGGTGTCGGCCTGACCCGCGCGCGCCTCGAAGCGCTGGAGGCGGCCGGCCTCGACCATATCCAGCTTTCGGTTCAGGGCGTCCGCGCCGACATCGCCGACCGGATCGGTGGCTACAAGGGCGGTTTCGACCGCAAGATGGAACTGGCGGAGCACATCGCAGATCTCGGCCTTCCGCTCACGCTGAATGCGGTGATGCACCGCCACAACCTCGACGATCTGCCTGCGACGCTGGACCTTGCGATGCGCCTCGGCGCGCGCCGGATCGAGGTTGCCTGCGTCCAGTTCCAGGGCTGGGCACTGAAGAACCGCGCTGCATTGCAGCCAACGCGCGAACAGGTCATGGACGCCAAGCGTATCGTCGCCGAAGCCCGTGAAAGGCATGCGGGCAAACTCGTCATCGATTTCGTGCCACCGGACTATTTTGCCGACTTTCCAAAAGCTTGCATGGGCGGCTGGGGTTCGACCGGGCTGAATATCGCGCCCGATGGAACCGTGCTGCCCTGCCACGCCGCGCAGACGATCCCGGGGCTGCGCTTCCAGAACGTCGCCACGTCCGAGCTTTCCGAGATCTGGTACCGCGGCCACGCTTTCATGGCTTTCCGCGGCACGGACTGGATGCCCGAACTCTGCCAAACCTGCGACCGCCGCGACATCGACTTTGGCGGGTGCAGGTGCCAGGCGATGGCACTGACCGGTGATCCCACGGCGACGGACCCGGTCTGCCGCAAGTCGCCCGACCGCGCCGCGCTCGACGCCCTGATCGAAGCCGAATCCGGCGCGACCGAAACGCCGCCCTTCACGTACCGGCGCCTTCGCGGTCCTGTTCCGGCCTGATCCACCAGTCGCCGGAATGCGCAACAGGACTTGCGCGGGCCGAGGTCACGCAGGACCAGACGTACGCCCCGCCAATCTTCACGAAAGGGATGGGTCAGACGCTTCAGCGTTACGGCCCGCTCGACACGCTGAACAAGGTCTGTTTCGGCACGCTCGACGCCCGCATCGTGGCGCGGAATGCCGAGCTCGGCCGCCTGATCTGGACCTTCAAGCTGCCGAAACAGCTCGCCAGGGCGAGTTGACCCGCCCCGGTTCCGATCACGACCCAACGCGCGCGCCTCCGGGCGCGTGTATCACTATTCGACCTTTCGGCTAGTTACGTCGGCAGGGCGCTTTGTTATCGTTGTGGCAAGAACGGCAAAAATGGCGGGGCAGCCCCATGACCAACCCTCCGCGCGAAGAGACGGATACCGCGATGCAGTCGGCGCTGATCGTCGATGATCATCCGCTGTTCTGCGACGCGCTGTCGATGACGCTCAAGGCCTTCGTCGGCATCGCCGAGATCGACACGGCCGAGCGGCTGGAGCAGGCGCTTGAGAAGATCGGCTCGGGAACAAAGCCCGATGTGATCGTGCTCGACCTCAACCTGCCGGACGTCAACGGCATGGACGGACTCGTCCGGTTGCGCAACGCGGCGGGCGACATCCCGGTCATCGTCGTCTCGTCGCTGGCCGAGCCAAAGGTCATCGGCGCAGCACTCCGCGCCGGCGCGTCCGGCTTCGTGCCCAAGCACAGCCAGCGCGAAGTCTTCCGCGCCGCCTTTGCAGCCCTCGGCCGGGGCGAGGTCTATACGCCCGAAGGATACGTGCCGGACGAAAGCCAGCAGGCGTCAACGCAAGAGGATGCGATCGCCCGGCTCGCGCTTCTGACCCGCCAGCAGGCGAAAATCCTGCAACTTATCTGCGAGGGCAAACTGAACAAGCAGATCGCGTTCGACCTGTCGATTGCCGAAACCACGGTGAAGGCCCATGTCACCGCGATCATGCGCAAGCTTGGTGTCTACAGCCGCACGCAGGCCGTGCTGATCGCGCAGGAAGCTAACTTCGCCAACCTCTTGCCAGAGAACGGCTGACCCGCCTAGGCTCGCGCGTCAGGGAGGACGGGATGGACACTCGCGCAGATGCGCTATTGGAGGCCGTGCCAGCCGCACAGGTCATGCGTTCGGCTCATTGCCGGGCGGCTGACCCCGATGCGCTGGAACGGCTCGCGGCAGGCCTCGCGGGTTCGCCCCTCGCGCTCGTCATGCTGTTTGCCGCGCCCGCCGCAGACCCGGCCACCCTGCCCCAGCGCGCAGCCGCGCATTTCCCCGGCGTCCCGGTCATTGGATGCAGCACGGCGGGCGAGATTTCCTCGGACGGCTACACCGAGGATGAGATCGTCGCCATCGGTCTGCCGGCCGACCTCTTCGCCGTCGAAACCATCTCGATCCCGGACCTCTCCTCGCTTGAGGGAGAGGACCTGATCGGCCGCCTGATCCGCAGCCGCCAGAAGCTGGTTCGCGACAAGCCCGACTGGCCCGGCGAATTCGCCTTCCTTCTCGTGGACGGACTGTCGATCAAGGAAGACGCGGTCACGACCGCGCTCGCCCCGGGGCTCGGCCCCGTGCCCCTCTTCGGCGGCTCGGCCGGTGACGGGACACGGTTCGAGGAGACGTTCGTTTTTCACGACGGTCAGGCGCATCGCCACGCCGCTGTCCTGACATTCGTACGCACGCTCTGCCCCATCCGGGTCTTCAACCTCGACCACCTTCAGCCGACCGAACAACGCATGGTGGTGACCAGGGCCGACCCTGCCCGCCGGATCGTGCACCAGATCAACGCCGAACCGGCGGCCTTCGAATATGCCCGCATCCTCGGCAAGGATCCCGCGCAGCTCACTACCTTCACCTTCGCCGCCCACCCCGTCGTGGTGCGCTTTGGCGGCAAGCACCATGTCCGCTCCATCCGGCAGATGCTGCCGAACGGCGATCTGGTCTTCTTTTCCGCGATCGACGAAGGCCTCGTCCTGACGCTGGCCGAGCCTGAGAACATGGTCGCCCATCTGGATCGGGAACTCACCAAGCTCTCCGAAGACGGTGCGCCCGGGGCGATCCTCGCCTGCGACTGCCTCCTGCGCCGCATCGAGGCGCAGGAAAAACAGATGTTCGGCCAGATATCCGACCTTCTGCGCCAGCACAGCATCGTCGGTTTCTCGACCTACGGCGAACAGCTCGGCGCGATGCATGTGAACCAGACGATGACCGGCGTCGCGATCTATCCCCCGAAAGCGCCCGAGCGATGACGAACACGCTCGTCAATCCCGCCGATCCGCCGGAACGCCAGCACGAAAAACTCATGCAGATCGTCGACGTGCTGATGCGCCGCGTCGAACAGTCGACCGACGACGGCGGCGCGGCCTATGCCCAGTTCCAGCGCGCGGTGATGCTCGAGGATCAGGTCCGCCAGCGCACGTCCGAACTGGAAGACGCGCTCGACCTGCTGAACGAATCGAACGCCCTTCTGGCCGAGGCCACGCGCGAGGCGGAGGCCGCGCGCCAGAACCTGTCCGACGCAATCGGGGCGGTGCAGGAAGGCTTTGCCCTTTTCGACTCCGCCGAACGGCTCGTCATGTGCAACGCGCGCTTCTGCACGGACATGGCCGACATCCACGCCAAGCTGAAACCCGGCCTTCGCTTCGCCGACTATGTCGGCATGGTCAGCCGTTCGTCCCACCTGTCCCTGCCACCGGGCGAAACGCCTGAAAGCTGGGCCGTCCAGCGGATGCGGCGGCATTCCGACCATCACGTGATGTTCAATGTCCGCATGACCGGGGATCGCTGGATCCAGGTCTCCGAACACCGGACCCATGACGGCGGCACGGTCGTTCTTCAGACCGACGTGACCGCGATCATCCGGCTTGAACGCGCGGAACGCGGCAAGCTTTTGGACGATCAGGCGCGCATGATCCGCGCCACGCTCGAACACATCAATCAGGGTGTGTGCATCTTCGACGCGACGGGCCGTCTTGCGGGCTGGAACCGGCGACTGGCAGAGTTCCTGGCCGTCCCGGCAAGCCAGTTTCACCTTGGCGCGCCGTTCAACACGCTGGCGACGCAGCTTGCCGACCAGATGCAAATCAGCGGCCGCCTGACTGTCGGGGACCTGATCGAATGGGCCGCGGCCGAAGCGCCGCGCGCGCCGCTGTCGTTCGAACTCAGCCGGGGCGACGCGCTGGTTCTCGCGGTCTTCGCGCAGGAAATGCCCGACCGGGGCTTCGTGATGAGCTTCAGCGACATCACCACCGAACGCCACGCCATGCGCGCGATCCGGGAAGCGAACGAAACGCTCGAACAGCGCGTCCGCAACCGCACCGTCGAACTGGCCGAGGCGCTGGGCCGGGCCGAACGCGCCAACGCGTCCCGCTCACGTTTCGTGGCGGCGGCGAGCCACGACCTTCTGCAACCCCTGTCGGCGGCCAAGCTCTACCTCGCCTCGATCTCGGACGAGGCGCTGACCGCCCCGGCGCGCGGAACGCTTGAAAAGGCGCAGAACGCGCTGACCGGCGTCGAAGGCATCCTAGATGCGCTACTCGACATCTCGAAGCTGGAATCCGGCCACGCGGCCGTCGATGTGAAACCCGTGGACCTCGGCGCGATGCTGACCCGGCTGCACGAAGATTTCGCCCCTGCGGCCGAACGCAGCCGCCTCGACCTCGTCTTCGACGGCGGATCGGCCGTGGTCGCCAGCGACGCAACCTATCTCAGGCGCATTCTGCAGAACCTCATCTCGAACGCGATCCGTTACACCGAAACCGGCTCTGTCAGGGTCGAAACCGAACAGGACGCCGACCATATCCGCATCCGCGTCACCGATACCGGCCCCGGCATTCCCCAGACCGAGCAAAAGAACATCTTCCGCGAGTTCCACCGCCTGAACGCCCGCGCGTCCGCAGCCGACGGAATGGGGCTGGGCCTCGCGATCGTCGACCGGGCCTGCGCGCTTCTCGACCATCCGCTCGACCTGAAATCGGCGCCCGGACAGGGCACGTGCTTTACGATCACGCTGCCAATCGTCAGCCGCGAACAGCATCGCACCGAACCTCGGCCACGCACGCCGATCCCGGCCGCGATGCCCTCCGACCGCATCGTCTGCCTTGTCGAAAACGACACCGATCTGCGCGGCGCGATTTCCCAGCTTCTTGAAAAGTGGGGGCTTGAGGTGATCGACGTGGGCACCGGCGAAGAGGCGTTGTCACTGCTGGAAGAGATCGACATCGTGCCGGACGTCTTCCTCGTCGATTTCCAGCTTGGCGACGGCATGAACGGGTTGGAGCTGATCAAGACGCTCAGACGCCGCTACGGCAACGTCACAGCCCGGATCATCACCGCGAACCGCTCTCCCGCGATCCTCGACCAATGTTCAGGCGCGCAGATCGGCGTGTTCTACAAGCCGATCAAGTCGGAAGAGCTTGCTGATTTCCTTCTGGTTCAGGATTAGCGCGGGCGTACCTCTCAGGTCTCGACCTCGACCGCCACGCCCCTCTCGCGCGCGATCCTCACCGCTGCGCTGGCAACCGCAAGGTCCTGAAGCCCGACGCCCGTCCCGTCGAACAGCGTCACCTCGTCCTCTGACTGCCGCCCTTCGGCAAGACCCGCGATCACCGCGCCAATCGGCGTGATCGCCGCTTCCTTGATAAGCCCGGCGGCGATGGCGTGCTGCGCCTCGCCGATCGTGACCGACTGCGCGACCTCATCGGTGAAGACGCGCGCGCGGGCCAGAAGGGCTGGCTCCACCTCCTGCTTGCCCTTTGTGTCCGTCCCCATGCAGGCCAGATGCGTGCCCGGCCCGACATGGGCATCGAGCAACGACGCCTCGGGCGAAGAGGTGATGGTGATGATCACGTCGGCCTCGGTCATCCGCTCCAGCGGAACCGCCTCGAACGGCAGGCCGATTTCGGCGGCCACTTCTCCCAGCTTCGGCAGCATCTCGGGGTGCAGGTTCCACGCCACGACCTTCTCGAAGCTCCGCACCTTCGCGGCGGCGCGCAACTGGAACTGCGCCTGATGCCCCGCCCCCACCATGCCCAGCACTTTCGCGTCCTTCCGCGCCAGCCGGTCGATCGAGATGGCCGAGGCGGCAGCGGTGCGCAAAGCGGTCAGAAGGTTGCCACCCACCAGCGCGGTTGGCCGTCCGGACTCGGGGTCGAACAACAGCACCGTCGACTGATGGTTCGGGATGCCCCGCTCGGCATTGCCGGGGAAGTACCCCCCCGACTTCAGGCCCATCACCCCGCCCGCACGGTCGAGCCCCGACTTGAACCCGTATTGCCGCCCCTCGCCAAGCGCCTCTCGGATGACGGGGAAGTTATAGGCCTCGTCGCGCGCCATGGCGGCAAAGGTCGCCTCGACCGCGGCAAAGGCGTCTTCGGCCGTGACAAGGCCCGCGATCTCGGATTCAGGGACGATGATCATGTTAAACCTTTCAAAATGCGGCGCCCGCCGTGTCGGGACGGATGCCATACGCATGCGGGACGAAAGAGGTACGGAAACAGGACGCGCGCCTCAGTACGCCTTGCCACGCGCCGAGACGGGCCAGACAACCTCGACCTTGCCGTTCCGGACGCCGACATACCAGTCGTGTACGTTCGCGGTCGGATCGCAATGTCCGGGCACCAGTTTCAGCTTTTCACCGACCTTCAGAACGCCCTTGGTGTCCTCGATGACCCCATGCTCGTCCGAGCACTTGATGTATTTCACGTCGTCCCGGCCATAGATGACCGGCAGCCCGCTATCCACCGACTGGGCCTTCAGGCCCGCATCGCAGATCGCCTTGTCCGGCTTCACGTGGCTCATCACCTGGGTCAGGATGAAGAACGCATTCTCCCACTCGCCCCGGTCGATACGCTTGCCGTCCTTGTCGAGGATGCGGCCGTAATCGGCATCCATGAACGCGTAGGAACCGCACTGGAGTTCGTTGTAAACCCCTGAATTGCTTTCGAAATAATAGCTGCCTGTGCCGCCTCCCGACACCAGATCCGGCTCAAGCCCCGCGTTCTTCAGGCCATCGACTGCGTCCTTGACCATCGCGATGGCGGTGTCGAGTTTCGCCTTGCGGTCCTCGTATTTATCGAGGTGCTGCATCGCGCCCTGATAGGCCTGGATGCCCGAGAATTTCAGCCCCGGTGCCGCATCGGCCGCCTTGGCAATGGAAACCACGTCTTCGGTCGTCGTCACACCGCAACGCCCTGCGCCGCAGTCGATCTCGACAAACACCTCGATCTCCGTCCCGTGCTTTTCGGCCGCCGCCGACAGCTCTGCAATGTTGTCGATATCGTCCACGCAGACGATGGTGCGACAGCCATATTTGGGCATCCGCGCCAGCCGGTCGATCTTCAGCGGATCGCGCACCTGGTTCGAGACGAGGATATCCTTGATCCCCCCCCGTGCGAAGACCTCTGCCTCGCTAACCTTTTGACAACATACACCAATCGAGCCGCCGAGCGTTTCCTGAAGCTTGGCCACATCGACCGATTTGTGCATCTTGCCGTGCACGCGGTGGCGCATGCCGTGCGCCTTGGCGTAGTCGCCCATCTTCTTGATGTTGCGCTCCAGCGCGTCAAGGTCGAGGACCAGACACGGCGTCTGGATATCCGCCTCATCCATGCCAGGCTTGGCGGGAATGTCGAAACCGACTTCAAGCGTGTTGATGTTCACAGGTGCGTTCATCGTCTCCTCCTCAGCCCTTCATCCAGGGCAGTCTGTCCAGATCGACATTGCCGCCGGTAATGATAACTCCGACGCGCTTGCCTTTGAAAACACTCGGATTATTCAGGATGGTGGCAAGCGGCACTGCGCTCGACGGCTCCATCACGATCTTCATCCGTTTCCAGATCGTCTTCATCGCGTCCACGATCTCGTCCTCCTGCGCGGTCAGGATATCGGCCACGTGGTTCTTCACGAAGTGCCAGGTCAGTTCCTTCAGCGGCACTTTAAGCCCATCCGCCACCGTCTCGGGTGCGTCATCGGCGATGATGTGGCCTGCCCTGAAGCTGCGCGCCGCGTCGTCGGCCTGCTTTGGTTCGGCCGCATAGATCTTCACGCCCGGGTTCACGTTCGACAACGTCAGGCACGTGCCCGATATCATGCCCCCGCCGCCGATCGGCGCAATGACGGCGTCCAAGCCCTCGACCTGCTCGTTCAGTTCGCGCGAACAGGTCGCCTGCCCTGCGATCACACGCGGATCGTTATAGGGATGGACGAATTCTGCGCCGGTTTCGGCGACGACCTCGGCAAACACCGCCTCGCGGCTGGAGGTCGAGGGTTCGCACTCGACCACACGTCCGCCATAGCCCGTCACGGCGTCCTTCTTGGCTTGCGGCGCGGTGCGCGGCATGACGACCGTGCAGGGAATGCCCCGGCGTCCCGCCGCGTAGGACAGCGACAGGCCGTGGTTGCCCGACGAATGGGTGGCCACGCCCTTGGCCGCTTGCTCTTCCGTCAGCCCGAAGACCGCATTGGACGCGCCGCGCGCCTTGAACGCGCCGGCCTTCTGGAAGTTCTCGCACTTGAAGAACAGGTCCGCCCCGGTCAATTCGTTCAGATAGGTCGAGGTGAATACGGGCGTTCTGTGGATGTAGGGCGCGATCCGTTCATGCGCGTCCAGAACGTCCTGAAAAGTCGGGATATGCATTGTCTCGTCTTTCATGTCACGCAGCCGCCATCTTTGATCTGGAGCCATGCCGATAGTAGTCCTGCGCCGCTGCGACGCCAGAGCCGAGCCGGATCGGCAAACCCAGATCCGTCATCACCATTTCGGCCGTGGCGATCCCAGAGAGCGCCATGACATCTGACAGGCTGCCCAGATGGCCGATGCGGAAGACCTTGCCCGCAACCTCGCCCAGACCCGTGCCGAAGGCGACGTCGTACTCTTTCGCGGCATGGCTTACGATATCGGTCGCATTGAAGCCGTCAGGCGTGCGGATCGCGCTGACCGTATCCGAATAGAGGTTCGGCGAGGTCGCGCAAAGCTTCAGCCCCCAAGCGTCTACGGCGCGGCGTACACCCTCGGCGATCCGGTGGTGGCGGGCAAAGACGTTGTCGAGGCCCTCGGACAAGAGCATCTCGGTCGAATGCTTCAGACCGTTCAGCAGGCCCACGGCCGGTGTGTACGGATAACCGTTGGCGGCATAGCTTTTCTCCATGTCGCGGATGTCGAAAAAGGTGCGCGGAAGCGCGGCCCCTTCGCCGGCCTTCATCGCCTTGCCGGAAAAGCCGAGGATCGCGAGGCCCGCAGGCAGCATGAAGCCCTTCTGGCTTCCGGTCACGGCGATATCGACGCCCCATTCGTCCATACGAAAATCCATTGAGGCGATGGAGGACACGCCATCGACGAAAAGAAGCGCGGGGTGCTTCGCACTATCCATCGCGCGACGCACCGCAGCGATGTCAGAGCGCACACCGGTCGCCGTTTCATTATGCGTGGCCAGGACCGCCTTGATCTCGTGCCCCTTGTCGGCGGCAAGGATCTCTTCGTAGCGGTCCGCAGGAATGCCGTCGCCCCATGCGGCCTCTACCACTTCGACCTTAAGGCCG
This sequence comes from uncultured Rhodobacterales bacterium, assembly GCA_965368915.1. Classification (GTDB taxonomy): domain Bacteria; phylum Pseudomonadota; class Alphaproteobacteria; order Rhodobacterales; family Rhodobacteraceae; genus Albidovulum. The sequence goes on from CBDUOT010000006.1 coordinate 22,346, forward strand.
TGCCGAAGACACATGTCGATCCAGCGGTGCGAAAACATGCCGTTGCGCGCAGCCAGCACCTTGTCGCCCGGCGACAGCGTGTTCGTCAGCGCGGTTTCCCACCCGCCTGTGCCGGTAGCAGGGAAGATGAAAACCTTCGCCGTCTCGCTCTTCAAGACCTTGCGGACGCCGTCGATCGCCGGGTGCAGGATCTCTGCAAAAAGCGGAGAGCGATGGTCGAGCGTCGGCATGTCTACAGCCTTGCGAAGCGCCTCGGGCATGTTCGTCGGGCCGGGAATGAAGACGGGGTTCTGGAAGTTCATCGGTTTGCGCTCCTCCGGGAATTTCGCGCACCATAGGCTTTCGGCCTCGAGTCGTAAATTTTTTTGAAAATGTTTTTCATTTTTTGATTTTCACAATTACTTTAGCGTTTTCAATATCTTGAATTTTTCACTGGCAGATATTGGTTTTCATAGCTAGTGAATTAATCGATTGTCCTTAGGCGTCCGAGGTGGCGAATGGCACGCGAAACAGCCCGCAAGGGACGCCCCAAGAGCTTTTCGGGAAGCGCATCCCAGTCCACGATTCAATCGCTCGAGAGGGCTCTGGATGTGCTTGAAACGCTTGCACCCGCGAAGGGCATGACGCTCAGTGAAATCTCGCGCACGCTCGATCAGTCCCCTGCCACGATCTACCGCGTTCTTTCGACATTGGAGTCGCGCGGTGTGGTCGAGGCCGATCCCGTGACGCAGGCATGGTACATTGGCGCGACGGCTTTCAGGCTCGGCTCTGCGTTCCTCAGGCGAAGCAGCGTTCTGGAACGCAGCCAGCCCGCGATGCGCGGACTGATGGAAGCGACGGGCGAAACGTCCAATCTGGGTATCGAGAGAAACGGCGATGTGCTGTTCGTGGCTCAGGTGGAAACGCATGAATCGATACGCGCCTTCTTTCCACCCGGAACGGTCTCGCCGATGCATGCTTCGGGAATCGGAAAGGCTCTTCTGAGTCGCTACGACGCCGACCAGATTGCCCTATTTCTCAAGCGCCGCCCACTCAAGCGCTTCACTGACAAGACGATCACGGAACCGGACGCGCTGATCGAAGAGATGCGCCTGACCCGAGAGCGTGGCTACGCCTTCGATGACGAGGAAAAGGCCACCGGCATGCGCTGCGTCGCCGCGCCGATCATCAACGCCTGGGGCACGGCGATCGCCGGCATTTCGGTGTCGGGTCCAACACATCGGATGCCGTCAGACCAGATCGAGCGGATCGGTCGGCTTGTCCGCGACGCCGCGGCTCAGGTGTCGGAGAGCATCGGCGCGGCAGCGCCGGAGTGATCACGTCCCCGGCGCGCGTAAGGCCGGGAACGGCATGTGCCGGTTCACGTCCTTATAGAGAAGGTAGCGGAACGGCCCCGGGCCGCCCGCATAACAAGCCTGAGGGCAGAAGGCGCGCAGCCACATGTAGTCGCCCGCCTCGACCTCGACCCAGTCCTGATTGAGCCGGTAGACCGCCTTCCCTTCCAGAACGTAAAGCCCGTGCTCCATCACATGGGTTTCGGCGAAAGGAATGACCCCTCCGGGTTGGAAGGTCACGATGGTGACGTGCATGTCGTGGCGCAGGTCGTTCGGATCGACGAAGCGCGTCGTCGCCCAGGCGCCGTTCGTGTCGGGCATGGGCGTGGGCGCGATGTCATTCTCGTTCGTGATGACCGGATCGGGGGCCGCCAGTCCTTCGACCGCCTGATACGCCTTGCGGATCCAGTGAAAGCGCGCCACCTGGTCGGAAGTGTTGCGAAGCCGCCAGTCCGCCCCCGGCGGGATGTAGGCGTAGCCCCCCTCGGCCATTTCGTGCGTGGCGCCCTCGATCGTGACCAATACGCTGCCCTCGACAACGAACAGGACAGCCTCTACCCCTTGCTCTGTCTCGGGCCGGTCGCTGCCGCCGCCCGGCTGAACCTCGGCGATGTATTGCGAAAAGGTCTCGGCGAAACCGGACAGCGGTCGCGAGAGCACCCAGAACCGCGCCCCATCCCAGAATGGCAGAAGGCTCGTGACGATATCGCTCATCGTGCCCTTTGGGATCACGGCATAGGCTTCGGTGAACATCGCGCGGTCGGTCAGAAGCTGCGTTTGCGGCGGCAGGCCGCCTTTCGGGGCGTAATATGTGGGCTTCGCCATCGCGTTCTGGTCCCCGGTGGGTTCTGGTCCCGGATATGAAACCCTGCGGCGCAGACGGTGCCAACCTGATTCACCCACGGAATTCGCTGAAGGATTGACTTGGCTATTTTGACAATCGGCCAGCGCGGCGGCGAGGCAACAGCCGATCCCGCTTTAATGTCAGGCATCGTCGGGACGTTGCGGGCCGCCTGCCTTTCGCCCATGATCGCGCGACTTTCGCGACCAGGTGAGCCACGCAATGCAGACGATCCTCGTTCTCAACGGACCGAACCTCAACCTTCTCGGCCAGCGCGAACCCGCGATCTATGGCTCCGATACGCTCGCCGATGTCGAGGCGCTTTGCGCCGCGACCGCGAAAAGTGAGGGCTTGGCCGTCACCTGCCGGCAGTCAAACCGGGAATACGAACTTATTGACTGGATCCAGGCCGCGCGCGGCGATGCGGCGGCCATCGTGATCAATCCTGGCGCCTTCAGCCATACCTCGATCGCGATCCTCGATGCGCTCGGCGCGTTCGAGGGCCCGGTGATCGAAGTGCATATCTCCAACATCCACCGCCGCGAAGCGTTCCGCCATCATTCCTACGTCTCCTCCCGCGCAGATGCCGTGATTGCCGGGGCTGGCGTACAGGGTTACGCCTTCGCCGTTCAACGAGCCGCGCGGCTTCTCGCAAGGTAGGTATTCGCTGAACGGCTAGTTTTACCTCAGCGCCACCAGAGGCGACGCTCAGGCCGAGCGTTCTCGGCGGTTATAAAGGATCGAGGAAATGAGGGCGAAGCCGATGAAGCTTGCCCCGAGCACGCCCGTGACAAGTTCCGGGATATGCCACAGCGTCTGCGTGAACATGATCACCGAAAGTACAAGAATCGAATAGAACGCACCGTGTTCGAGATACCGGAACTCGGCCAGCGTCTGCCGTTCCACCAGCATGATCGTCATCGAACGAACGTACATCGCCCCGATGCCAAGACCGATTGCGATGAGGAACAGGTTATGTGTCAGAGCGAATGCACCGATCACGCCGTCGAAACTGAACGAAGCGTCGAGCACTTCGAGGTAAAGAAAAGCCCCGAGTCCGCCACGGGCGACCGTGCCCACCGCCTGCTGTCGCGAATCCAGGATGTGGCCCAGAACCTCGACACCCAGGAAGGTCAGAAGCCCCCCGATCGCCGCGAAAAGGAACCGCCCGCTATCATGCGGCGGGATGACGGCGGCGAAGATCAGGACGATGGCAAGGACGAACGCGATCTCCAGACCCCGGACCGATGCGCAGCGCCGGAGTTGACACTCTAGGGTACGAATCCAGTCGACCTCTTTGCCTTCGTCGATGAAGTAGGTCAGCGCGACCATCATCAGGAAGGTGCCGCCAAACGCCGCGATCGAAACATGCGCGTCCGCGATGATCCGGGCGTATTCGTCGGGATGCAGCGCCGCCAGACGCACGGCCTCAATCGGCCCGATCCGCGCCGCGACCACCACGATAAGCAACGGAAACACGATGCGCATCCCGAAGACCGCGATGACGATACCCCATGTCAGGAAGCGATGCTGCCAGACAGGGTCCATGTCCTTCAACTTGTTCGCGTTCACGATCGCATTGTCGAAGGACAGCGAAATTTCCAGAATCGCAAGCACTGCACCGATCAGGAAGAAACCAAGAGCACCGGCAAGATTGTGCGAGTAACTCCACCCCAGCCAGAACGCCGCCGCGAGACCGAGAGCCGTAAAAAGGAAGGCCCAGCGGAAGTAATGGAGGGCGGTCGACATGCGGATTTCGCTTCCCTTGTTCGCGTGGCCAGGGCCCGCTCTGCCTGCGGTGATTGCCGGCACATAATGTCCCCGCACGCGTTCCACAAGGTTGCGACCCCGCGAGGGCAAAGTTGGCGATCGGAAGTTGTGCGGCAAGCACAATCTGCCCTGCAATCATCCGCTAAATGCCCGGACAGTGCCCCATTCACGCCCGTTTTCCCCCTGAGATTGGCATCAGGAACGGTTACGGAGCATCAAATGGATATCCTGACGCAAATTTCTTTCGACGAGATTGCAGCGACCCTTTTTGCCTGCCTGCTCGTGAAGGAACTGATGATCCTCGGCCTTCCTGACAGCGTTGCCGGTCCCGGCGGCTGGCTCGTCGATACGGGCGAAGACGAAGCCTGATCGAACCGCTCGGACCCAATGGGTCCGTTCGTCTGGCCTTCACGCGCCGAATGTGGTTTTCCTGTCATGGCACCGCGCGCAGGGACGCGAGCGACGGGAAATCAGCAATGTCCGAGATCACACCTGATACGGCCAGCCCGCGCGATCTTCGCGCGGCCTTGGGACGTTACGCGACCGGTGTGACGGTCGTCACGACGCAGGGCGAGAATGGGCCGGTTGGCATGACAGCCAACAGTTTCACATCCGTATCGCTCGATCCGCCCCTGGTGCTCTGGTGTCCTGCACGCGCCTCGGCGCGCTTCGACGCCTTCGCGCGCGCGGACCATTTCGCAATCCATGTGCTCACCGCAGACCAACTGGCGCTTTGCCGCCGATTTGCGGGTGCCGGCGACGATTTCAGCGGTCTCGGCGACGACACGACGCCCGAGGGCCTGCCTATCCTGCCCGGCTGCCTTGCGCGGTTCGATTGCGCGGCGCATGCGATCCATGACGGCGGGGATCACGCGATTCTCGTCGGCCGCGTCCTGCGCGCGCGCCTCGGCGAGGGCGAACCGCTTCTGTTCTGGCGCGGCCGCTACGGCGACTTCCTTCATCACGGCTGAACAGGTTCTTCCCCCAACAGGTAGCGGGGTCCCGTGCCGGCCTCCCCTGCCCGGTCGTCGGGATTGTAAAGTGCGCAAGTCTTCAGCGACAGGCAGCCACACCCGATGCAGCCGTCCAACCGGTCGCGCAGGTTTTCCAGAAGCGCGATGCGTTCGTTCAACTCGTCGCGGAAGCTTTCGGCCATGCGCCGCCAGTCTTCGGCATCAGGCGTACGGCTTTCGGGCAGGTCTGAGAGCTTCGCCGCGATTTCGGTGATGGTGTAACCCAGACGCTGCGCAATCATAACGAAGGACAGGCGCCTAATATCCGACCGCGCGAAACGCCGCTGCCCGCCCGCATTGCGGCTTGGCCTGACGAGTCCCCTCTCTTCGTAGAACCGGATCGCCGAGACGCTAAGCCCCGTACGCCTCGCAAGCGCTCCGATCGTCAATTCGCGCTCCATGACTCCTCCTGTCCGACACCTCAAGATTAATTGAGGTTCGGCCGGGGTCAAACTCGCCAAAAGAAAAAGCCCCCGGAAAACCGGGGGCTTTTCTCGTTAGTGCAGGTCGGCTTCAGGCGGCGCGAACCGCGCGCTGGGTCATGACTTTGACCAGGTTTGCGCGGTAGGCCGGTGTGCCGTGGATATCCCCGATCATGCCATCCGCTGAGACGGACAGACCGGCGATTGCGTCGGCGCTGAAATCCGAGGAAAGCGCGGCCTCGGCATCATTCCACCTGAACACGCCTTCTTCACTCGCGCCGGTGATCGCAACCCGGACGCCCGAGGCGAACTTGGCAACGAAAGCGGCGGTCAGGGCAAAGCGTGAGGCGGGCTGAACGAACTTGGCGTAGGCAGCCCGCTCTGGCACCGGGAAGCGCACCGAGACGATGATCTCGCCCTCTTCCAGCGCCGTGGAAAACAGGCCCTGGAAGAAGTCATCCGCCGCGATTTCGCGGATGTTCGTTACCACCGTCGCACCAGAGGCCAGCGCCGCAGACGGGTAGCACGCCGCCGGATCGTTGTTGGCGAGCGACCCGCCGATCGTGCCGCGGTTCCGCACTGCCGGATCGCCGATGCCCGCGGCGAGCGCCGCAAGCGCGGGGTAGTGCGCCGCCGCCTCTCGTGCCACTTCCGCATGGGTCGTGGCCCCGCCGATCTCCACCCCGTTATCCGAGCGGCATACGCCTTTCATCTCGGATATTCCGGTAAGACTGACCAGAACCGTCGGTGCGGCGAGCCGCTGCTTCATCGTCGGGATCAGCGTCTGACCACCGCCGAGCGCCTGGGCATCTTCCGCCTTCAGCGCCGCGGCCGCGTCTGCTACCGAGGACGGTTTCACGAGTTCGAAGTTGTACATGGCCTGTCCTCCCTCAGCCGTTGATCGCCTGCCAGACCCGCGAAGGCGAGACTGGCATGTCGATGTGTTCCACCTTGTGACCGCCGCGGTTCAGCGCGTCGATCACCGCGTTCACGACCGCAGGCGGCGAACCGATGGCGCCCGCCTCGCCACAGCCTTTCACGCCCAAAGGATTGTGCGTGCACGGCGTCTGGCAGGAATGGTCCACGATAAAGGACGGCAGATCATCGGCCCGCGGCATGGCGTAGTCCATGTAAGACCCCGTCAAAAGCTGGCCGTTTTCGTCATAGACGGCATTTTCCAATAGCGCCTGTCCGACGCCCTGGGCGATACCGCCGTGGACTTGGCCCTCGACGATCATCGGGTTGACGACGTTGCCGAAGTCATCCGCAGCGGCGAAGGAGCAGATCGTCACCTTCCCGGTCTCCGGATCAACCTCCACCTCGCAGGCATAGGCACCGGCGGGATAGGTGAAGTTAGACGGATCGTAGAAGGCCGTCTCCTCCAGCCCCGGCTCAAGCTCCTCAAGCGGGTAGTTGTGCGGCACGTAAGCCGCGAGGCAAACGTCGCCCCAAGCGACCGACTTGTCGGTGCCGGCGACAGTGAACTGCCCGTCCTTCAGCTCGATATCGCCTTCGGACGCCTCCATGAGGTGCGCCGCGATCTTCTTTGCTTTGGAGATGATCTTGTTGGCAGCCTTCACCATGGCCGACCCACCAACTGCGAGAGAGCGGGACCCGTAGGTTCCCATCCCCATTGGCGTATTCGCAGTGTCACCGTGGACGATCTCGACCTGGTTCTCTGGAATGCCGATCATCTCGGAGATGACTTGCGGGAAAGCCGTCTCGTGCCCCTGTCCGTGACTATGGCTGCCGGTCATTACGACCACGCCGCCCGTCGCGTTCACCCGGACCGTGGCGCTTTCATAAAGCCCCGCTCGCGCGCCGAGTTGGCCCACGAGGTTCGACGGCGCAATGCCGCAAGCCTCGATATAGCAGTTCACGCCAAGACCACGCAAAAGACCCTTCTTCGCGCTTGCCTCGCGACGCTTCTCAAATCCAGCGAGGTCGGCGATCTCGACCAGCTTGTCCATGGTCGCCTGGTAGTTGCCGGTGTCGTAGGCCACCGCGACGGGCGTCTGGTAAGGGAACTCGTCCGGCTGGACGAAGTTCTTCCGCCGAAGCTCGATCGGGTCGATCCCCAGCTCCCGCGCCGCCTTGTCGACCAATCGCTCGAGTTGATAGGTCGCTTCGGGCCGCCCTGCGCCCCGGTAAGCGTCGACCGGAACCGTGTTCGTGAAGACCGCCTTCACGTTCACGTAGATCAGAGGTGTCTTGTAGGTTCCCGCCATCAGCGTGCCGTGCAGGTAGGTCGGCACGGACGGCGCGAAGGTCGAAAGATACGCCCCCATATTGGCGTAAGTCTCGGTCCGGATTGCCTGGAAGTGGCCTTCCTTGTCGGTCGCGAGTTCGATCTTCGTCACGTGGTCACGTCCATGGGCGTCGGTCAGGAAGCTTTCCGACCGCGTGCAGGTCCATTTGACCGGCCGTCCGACCACCTTCGCGGCGTGGGTGACGAAGGCTTCCTCGATGTAGTGGAAGATTTTCGACCCAAAGCCACCACCGACATCAGGCGCCACGACCCGCAGCTTGTGTTCCGGGATCGAAAGCACGAACGCCCCCATCAGAAGCCGGATCACGTGCGGGTTCTGGCTGGTCGTGTAAAGCGTGTAGTCGTCAGATGCGCTGTTGTAGTCGCCAAGCGCGACACGCGGCTCCATCGCGTTCGGCACCAGACGGTTGTTCACCAGTTCCAGCGTCGTCACATGATCGGCCTTGGCGAACGCCTCGTCGACGGCCGCCTTGTTCTCTTCGATGAACCCCCAATCGTAGCAAAGGTTCGAGCCGATATCGTCATGGACCAGTGCCCCGCCGGCAACCGCCGCCTTCATGTCGATGACGGCTGGCAATTCCTCGATGTCGACCTCGACCGCTTCGGCCGCGTCGCGCGCCTGATCGAGTGTCTCTGCCACGACGCACGCGACCGCGTCGCCCACGTAGCGCACCTTGCCCTCGGCGAGGATCGGGTGCTTCGGCTCCAGCATCGGGTTGCCTTCGCGGTCGTGGATCTGCCAACCGCATGGCACACCACCCTTTTCGGCGAAATCCGCAGCCGTGAAGACCTTGACGACGCCCGGCATCGCTTCGGCCGCACTCGTGTCGATCCCGTTGATCTTGCCATGCGCGACCTGGCTGCGCACGAAGACCGCATGCGCCTGACCTCGCAGATTGATGTCGTCGGTGTAACGGCCCTTCCCGGTCAGGAAGCGCACGTCCTCGCGCCGCTTTGAGCTGGCGCCGATCCCTTGATCTTTCGGCATGTTCCCCTCCCTTACTCGGCCGCTATCTGGCTGACGTCCTGACCGGACGCGGCCAGAACCGCCTTGACGATATTGTGGTAGCCCGTGCAGCGGCAGATATTACCCTCAAGGTAATGCCGGATCTCTGCCTCGCTCGGCTTCGGGTTTTCGGCCAGAAGCGCCGCCGCCGACATCACCATGCCCGGCGTGCAGAAGCCGCATTGCAGACCGTGATGGTCCTGAAACGCCTGCTGAATCTTGCCAAGTGTGCCGTCCGAGTTCGCCATTCCCTCGACCGTCGTTACCGTGGCGCCGTCCGCTTCAGACGCGAACATGTTGCAGCTCTTCACCGCGCGGCCATCGACATGCACCACACAGGCGCCGCATTGCGCGGTGTCGCAGCCGACATGCGTCCCGGTCATTCCCAGCCCTTCACGCAGAAATGTGGACAAAAGCGTCCGCCCCTCTGCCTCACCCGAAACGGACTTGCCGTTCACGGTCATCGTGACTTGCGTCATTCGATCCTCCCTTTTTATCCCAGTCCGGCTCAGCTGCCCAAAACGCGCTTGAACCACCCTTTTTTCTGGCCTTCCGGCTCTGACGCGCCGATTTCGGCGACGGTGTCCTCTGCCGGTTCGGCAGGCCCCTCGACCGCTTCCTTGAAACGCTGGAAGAACTCATCCGCCATCTTCTTCGCGAATCCGTCGATGATCCGGCTGCCCAACTGCGCGAGTTTGCCGCCGACCTTCGCATCGACCTCATAAGAAAGGAGCGTGCCCTCACCTGACGGTTCGAGCGTAACCTTCGCGCCACCTTTGGCAAAGCCCGCGGGCCCGCCCTTGCCTTCGCCAGAGATCGTAACCGCTTTCACGGGCACGATGTCCGACAGTTTCACAAGGCCGGTGAACCGCGCCTTCACAGGTCCGACCTTCTGGACGACGACGGCCTCATAGCCCTCGTCGACGGACCCCGTCATGCTTTCGCATCCCGGCACGCAGGCCTTCAAAACTTCGGGGTCAAGAATTGCCGCCCAAACCGTTTCGGGCGAAGCAGAAATCTCTTGATGATCGCTCAACTGCATCTTCGTGCCTCCATGGCTCCAGGTCAGTCTAAGGCGATGCCCAGACCGAGGCTATCTGACCTTAGTCGCAATTGTCATCGAAAAGTATTTGGGCCAGCCGGGCTTCGCGAGAGCGATGGGACCGTGCTACGACTTAAATCGGCTTTGTCGCGGCACTGCGCCAAGGCTACCATCCGACGGCGCAGTGCCATCGGCTGCGCGATGCAGGCAGGAGATACCGGTCGGGTGAACGGACTATCCGTTAAAGACCTGAGCTACTCGTACGGCGCGCGACGCGCGCTGGATGGCGTGACGTTCGAGGTGCCCGAGGGCCGCTTCTGCGCGTTGCTCGGACCGAACGGTGCGGGCAAGTCGACGCTTTTTGCGCTGCTGACACGGCTCTTCACGACGAAGCAGGGCAGCATTTCCGTTGCGGGCCATGATCTTTCGCGCGCGCCACGCGCCGCGCTGGCCCGGATCGGGGTCGTCTTTCAGCAGCCGACGCTCGATCTTGATCTGACGGTCCGGCGCAATCTGCTTTATTTCGCTGCGCTGCACGGCCTGTCCGGGCGCGAGGCCGCCGAACGGGCCGAGGCGGCGCTGGAGCGACTCGGCATGGCCGAGCGCGCACATGAAAAGGCGCGCGCACTGAATGGCGGCCACCGAAGACGGATGGAAATCGCGCGCGCCCTGATCCACCGCCCCGCGGTTCTTCTTCTGGACGAGCCGACAGTGGGACTGGACGCGGCGACACGCGCATCGATCACCGATCACGTCCACCGACTCGCGGCGGAGGACGGTCTCACCGTTCTGTGGGCCACCCATCTGACTGACGAAGTGCGCCCCAACGATCAACTCGTCATCCTTCACAAAGGCGGCATCCTTTCGGACGGTGCCGCAGGAACCGATGTGACCCGGCGTTTCCTCGATCTTACCGGAGAGACGGCATGAAGGCGGCGCTGATCGCCCTTGCCGCTATTCTCTGGCGCGAAGGGCTGCGATTCATCGGCCAGCGCGGCCGGCTGATCGCGGCGCTCGTCCGGCCGCTTGTCTGGCTGTTCATCTTCGCGGCTGGGTTCCGCGCGGCTCTCGGCCTGTCGATCATCCCGCCCTATCAGACTTATGTGCTTTACGAGGTCTATATCGTGCCTGGCCTCTGCGGCATGATCCTACTCTTCAACGGCATGCAATCCTCCCTCAGCCTCGTTTACGACCGCGAAATGGGGTCGATGCGGCTTCTTCTGACGTCACCCCGTCCGCGGTGGTGGCTCCTGACTTCGAAGCTCATCGCGGGCAGCTGCATCTCGGTCCTTCAGGCCTATGCGTTCCTCGCAATCGCCGGGATCTACGGCATTCGCATGGAATGGACGGGTTACCTCGCCGCGCTGCCGGCGCTGTTCATCGCTGCGTTGATGCTCGGCGCCCTCGGACTGATGCTGTCATCCTTCGTGCGCCAGCTTGAAAACTTTGCGGGTGTCATGAACTTCGTAATCTTCCCCATGTTCTTCCTGTCCTCGGCGCTTTACCCGCTTTGGAAGATGGCCGAAGCCTCGCCCCTTCTGCACGATATCTGCGCGGCCAACCCGTTCACCCACGCGGTAGAACTGATCCGCTTCGCGCTTTACGGCCAGTGGAACCTGCCTGCACTCGGCTGGGTTCTGGCCGCGCTGGTCGTGTTCGGCGGCGCCGCGCTATGGGGCTACGACCCGGCACGTGGAACTATGCGCCACAAGGGCTGAACGGCTTCCGTTTCGCCGCGTAGCGTGTAGCCTGTGGGGCATCTGTACGAGATATCGGAGATCCCAATGACCAAACCCTCCCCGAGCGTCGATCTCAACTCTGACATGGGTGAAGGATTCGGCAGCTACCGGATGGGCGACGACGACGCGATTCTGAGCATCGTGACCTCAGCCAATGTCGCCTGCGGGTTTCACGCGGGCGACCCCGATATCATGGCCCAAACCTTCCAGACCGCGAAGGAACGCGGCGTCGCCATCGGCGCGCATCCCGGTTACGCGGACCTGTGGGGGTTCGGACGCCGCATCATCCCTCACACGGCGGGTGAGATAGAGCGCTTCGTCGCCTACCAGATTGGTGCGGCACAAGCGCTGGCGGCCTATGCGGGCCACAAGATCACCTATGTGAAGGCGCACGGAGCGCTCAACAACCTCGCGTCGGAAGATGCCGACGTGGCGCGCGCCATTGCGCGTGGTGTAGCTGCGGTCGATCGATCGCTGATCCTGCTTTGCGTAGCACGGAGCCAGCAGATCCGGGCGGGGGAAGAGACCGGCCTCGCGGTAAAGCACGAGATATTCGCGGACCGCGCCTATACCGAAGAAGGACAATTGGTCAGCCGGTCACAGCCCGGCGCGGTCATCCATGATCCTGAAGAAGCGTCCGCCCGTATCGTCCGAATGGTCTCTGAGGGCGCGATCGAAACGGTTTCGGGCAAGCTGCTGCGAACTCCCATCGACTCGATCTGCGTGCACAGCGACACGCCCACCGCAGTCGCTTTGGCCGCGCAGGTGCGAAAAGCCCTGGAAGCCGAGGGCATTGTGGTGAAAAGCTTCGCCTGATGGGCGTTGAATGGTGCCGGCAGAGGGACTTGAACCCCCGACCCCGAGATTACAAATCACGTGCTCTACCAGCTGAGCTATACCGGCCTTGGTCCGCACATAAATGGCCTGTCGCCGTAGCGCAAGCCTCCGTCACAATGGTTTGCGTCGAGCGGCGCCGAGATTCGTCCGAGCGAGCAGTACGACGGCGGAGAGTCCTACCGCGATGACGAGCAGCGCGGGGGGGGCGGCCTCGGCGATATTCTCTAGGCTCGCTTTCTCGTGCGCGCGCGTCGCCAGCGTATTGAAGTTGAAGGGTCGAAGCAGAAGCGTCGCGGGCAATTCCTTCACACAGTCTACGAAAACGAGCAAAAGTGCCGTCCCGACCGAACCGCGCATGAGCGGTAGATAGACTTCGCGCAGTGCTCCGCCATGAGTGCGGCCAAGCGAACGCGCTGCCATGGGCAGGGACGGTGGCACCCGGCCGAAGGCGGAGTCGGTCGCGCCCTGCGCGATCGCGAAGAACCGCACCGTGTAAGCAAGCACGATCGCTGCGGCGGACCCGGTGATGATCAGGCCCGGATCGTGCCCCGTCAGCCAGACCACGAGATCAGCAACCTTGTGATCGAGTGCGGCAACGGGAATGAGGATACCAACGGCGAGCACCGCGCCGGGTGCCGCGTAGCCGATCGTCGTGAACGGAAGCACCAACCGCGGCAGACGGCGTCCGGCCAGCCGAACCCCGTAGACCATGAAAAGCGCGCCCGCGACTGTCAGCGCCGCGGCCGACCCTCCCACCGTGAGGGTGTTGGCTAAAGCGCGCCCGAGGCCCGAACTGACCCAGCTTCCCGGTTTGTCGAAAGCGTGCCCCGCGATAACGCCAAGCGGCAGGACAAAGCCCCCGAGCACCGGAATCGTGCAAAGGGCGGTTGCAATCCAGCCCACTGCCCCCTTCAGCTTGATCGGCGTGATCGGCCTCGGCTGCCGGGCCGACTGGTAATAACGCGAATGACGGCGGCTGACCTTTTCCAGCGCCACGAGCATCAGGATGACGGCAAGGATCAAGCACGCGATCTGCGCCGCGCCACCCGCATTCCCGGTTTCAAGCCAGACCGTGAAGATCCCGGTGGTCAGAGTCTGCACCGCGAAATAATCGACGACGCCGAAGTCGTTCACCGTCTCCATCATCACGATCGCAGTTCCCGCCGCGATCGCAGGCCGGGCAAGCGGCAGGCCCACCCTCCAGAACAGCCCGAAAGGCCCGGCGCCAAGCGCGCGGGCGACCTCGTAGCTGCCCGCCGACTGTTCCCGGAAGGCCGCGCGGGCGAGCATGTAGACGTAAGGGTAGAACGCAACGGCAAGAACGACCGTCGCCGCCCAGCGGGTGCGAATTTGCGGGAACCAGTAGTCACGCGCCGACTCCCAGCCCATCGTATCGCGCAGCGCGACCTGAACGGGCCCCGAATAGTCGAGGAAATCGACGAGCGCGTAGGCGCCTATATAGGCTGGAATCGCGAGCGGGAGCAGAAGCAGCCATTCGAGCAAGCCCGCACCGGGAAACCGGTACATGGTCACGAGCCACGCGGCCCCCGCCCCCATTGCCGCCGCCAGCAGCCCTGTGCCGAGCGTGAGGACCGCCGTGTTCGCTGCGTAGCGCGGCAACGTCGTTGCAAGCAGGTGCGGCCAGATGTTCTCGGTCGGCGCGAAGGCCAGAACGATCACGGACAGGATCGGCAGGAGCACAAGAGCAGCGATGACGGTCGCGCCAACGGACCACAATCCGCCGCCGCCGCCACCCGGTCGTCGACGGCCGCCGATGATTGCTTGAGTGTTTTGCTCGACCATGATGCCCCGGCGTTACAGGAAAGCTGTTTTCCTGTCCAGCAAGCCCGTATAGGTTCGATCCCGAAGGCGGGACGGAAAAACGAGACAGTGCAGATCGTCTATCATCTGGGTGCCCATTGCACCGACGAAGACCGGCTCGTCCGGGCGCTTCTGAAGAACCGCGGGACGCTGGCGGCTGCGGGTATCGCGGTGCCGCTGCCAAAGAAGTACCGAAAACTACTGCCGCGCGTCGCAAAGTCGCTCGCCGGCGCGCCTGCCGGTCCGGACACGCAAAGCGTGATCCTCGACGCGGTCATGGATATGGAAGAGGCGGAGCGTCTGATCTTCAGCCATGACGGGATGTTGTGCTTTCCCGTTAATGTCGTCTCTGAACGCGGATTTTATGCCACGGCCCCGAAACGCACGGCAGCCTTTGCAAACCTCTTTCCCGAAGATCACAGCGAGTTTTACCTGTCACTCAGAAATCCCGCCACGCTGATCCCGGAAGTTATCCGCCGCACCAATGAGGGCAGCTACGATGCGTTGATGGGCGATATCCACCCCATGACGCTGCGATGGTCGAACGTGATCAGCCGCATGCTCGACCAGTTGCCGGATATCGACCTGACCGTTTGGTGCAACGAGGATACGCCACTTATCTGGCCCGAGGTCCTGAGAGAAATCGCCGGTCTTGGCCCCGAAGCGGAGCTTGAGGGCGACTTCGACCTGCTCGCCACGATCATGACGGATGACGGGCTTGCCAAGCTCAAGGTCTATCTGGACACCCACCCGCCCGAAACGGTCGAGGCGCGGCGGAAGATCACGAGTGAGTTCCTGACCGCACACGCCCGCCCTGAAGAGCTAGAAGTGGAAATCGACCTGCCCGGCTGGACACCCGCGTTGGTCGCGGACATCACGGCGGCCTACGAAGCCGATTGCGAGATTATCGCCGGGATGCCCGACGTCCATTTCATCAAGCCTTGAAAGGCGTCGCGGCCAAAAGCTTTCGCAGAACGGCCCCACCTCAGGCTCGATCGACCGAGCGTGCCGCTCAGGCCATGCCGAGCGCGGATTTGTACATCTCAAGCACCGCCTCTTCTTCGGCAAGGTCGTCCTTGTCGCGCTTCCTGAGAGCGATGACTTTGCGCATGACCTTGGTGTCGTAGCCGCGGCCCTTCGCCTCGGCCATCACCTCTTTCTGCTGCTCGGTGATGTCCTTTTTTTCGGCTTCCAGATGCTCATAACGCTCGATGAACTGGCGAAGTTCGTCGGCGGTGACATTGTAGGTGGCATCGGACACGGGCTGGTTCATCGCATTTCTCTCCGTCTGGGGGACCGGCGCTCTGACTAGTCGCTTGGGGCCAGCCCTTCAAGCCCCGTGCTTGCCCGATGCGCCGGTTCACGCTAGGGCGGCGTGGAATGGATATGGAGGCCCGAGATGGAGTGGATGATCTGGACTGGAGCGGTGGTCACGCTCTGCGGACTGGCCCTGTTGGTCTGGTGCATCCTGAGGATCGCGCGTGACAGGGCAGCAAGCCTGCCGGATGACGAACTGCGCGCCCGACTTCAGAAGGCCGTGATCTGGAACTTTGCAGCGCTTCTTTTGTCCGCGCTCGGGCTGATTATGGTCATCGTCGGCATCGCATTTGGCTAAGTGCGACCGGATCAGTCCTCGTTAAGCGAGCTCAGATTGCGCCCGTTCTTGATGAGCTCGTCCCAAAGCGGCGCGGGACGCCAGAACCACTCGTCCTCTCGCGCATAGTCGCGCAATCGGTTCCGGAGCATGAGCGGACCGATGCTATCAGCCGCCATCATTGGACCGCCGCGCCAACGCGGGAAGCCGAAACCCATCATCATCACCAGATCGACGTCCGAGGGGCGCGCGGCGATTTTCTCTTCCAGAATCCGCACGCCTTCGTTGGCCATGGCGGCGAGCAGACGATCCTGGATCTCAGCAGTGCCAACCGGACGGGCGACGATCCCTTTGATCTGACGCTCCGCCTCGATCAACCGCAACACATCCGGGTCCTCTTCACCCCGGTGTCCGCCTTCCGGATAAAGGTAGTAGCCGCGCCCCGCCTTCTGACCGAGACGCCCCGCCTCGCACAGCCTGTCACCGATCGCGACATAGCGCTGTGACGGGTCGCGTGTCGCGGCAAGCCGCTTTCGCCGTGCCCAGGAAATATCGAGCCCCGCCATGTCGAGCACTTGGTAAGGTCCAAGCGGGAAGCCGTAGTCCACCATCGCGCGGTCGATCTCGTAGGGTGAAGCGCCGTCCTCCATCAGGAAATCCGCGGCCGTTCGGTATGCGGTCAAGATCCGGTTGCCTACGAACCCGTCGCACACGCCAGCACGCACCGCCACCTTGCCCAAACGCTTGGCCACAGCGAAACCCGTCGCGGCGACGTCCGACGCTGTCCGGTCCGCGACCACGACTTCGACGAGTTTCATCGCATGGACGGGCGAGAAGAAATGGAGTCCGATCACGTCATCCGGTCGCGATGTCGCAGCGGCGAGCCGGTTGATGTCGAGGTAGGAGGTGTTTGTTGCAATGATCGCGCCAGGCCTAAGCACGCGGTCGAGTTCACCAAAGATACCCGCCTTGACCGCTTCGTCCTCGAATGCCGCCTCGATCACCATATCCGCAGGGCTCAAGCCCTCGTATTGGGTCGCGCCTTCGATGCGGGCCCATTCTTCCTCGCGCGCTTCAGGAGAAAGACGGCCCTTCTCGACGGCACGTTCGTGCAGCGTCGCGACGCGAGCCAGACCGGCGGCCAAGGCCTCCGCGTCGCGCTCAAGCAGAGTGACGTGGTAGCCTGCCCCGATCAGTGCCGTGGCGATTCCCGCCCCCATGAGGCCGCCGCCGACGACGCCGACATGCGCGATCACGCGCGGAGTCACACCTTCCAGACCGGCAGGCTTCTGGGCGCGCCGCTCGGCCATGAAAGCGTGGCGCAGGGCGGCGGATTGGGGCGTGGTCAGAAGCTCTTCGAATGCGACACGTTCGAAAGCGTGGCCTTCGTCCTCGGGCAGAAGCAGGGCTGCCTCGACGCAATCGACGATGCGGCCGGGTGCAGGCAGCCGCCGCGAGGACCCGAGCCCTGCGCGCGCCTCAGCCACAGCCGAAAGCCAGGCATCGGCATGGGTGGACGGACGCGCGCGTTCGGAGGCAAGCGGAAGATCCGCCTCGCCTGCGATCCACGCCCGTACCACCCTGTCCGCAGCAGAGCCGGGATCGTCTGCGAGAACGTCGACGAGACCCATTTCCTCTGCACGCTCGGCCGAGACGGGAAGACCTGTCAGCATCATGCCGAGCGCCTGTTTCGCGCCTATCAGCCGCGGCAGGCGCTGCGTGCCGCCCGCGCCGGGAAGGATGCCAAGCGAAACTTCGGGCAGGCCGAGCTTCGTGTCCGGACGGGCGATCCTGAGGCCTGCGACAAGGGCAAGCTCCAACCCGCCGCCGAGGACGGTACCGTGCAGAGCCGCCACAACGGGCTTGCGGCTTTGCGAAAGGGCCCGGCAAAGAACGGGAAGCGTGGGTTCAGAACCCGGCTTGCCGAACTCCTTGATATCGGCCCCCACAGGCCAGGTGCGCCCTGAGGCGCGAAGCACGATCGCACGAACCTTGGGATCCGCCCATGCCGCTTCGAGCGCGGCGAGAAGGCTCGCGCGAACCGCATGTCCAAGCGCGTTCACAGGCGGATTGTCGATGGTGATCGTTGCCACCCCGTCGGACAGACTGGTCCGAACCACTTCCGTCATGCTCTCGGATCCCCCGCTGTGTTGTTTTGCACCACTTTAGGGGTCCGCAACGCGATGGCAATGCCCTGCACCATCGCGCCAACTCCGGTCAGCGACCGGGCGCGCAATTCCGACAGAATGGCGTCGCGGGCAAAAGGTCGAGACGCTCCTCGGAAATCTGGTCGCCACACTTGACGCAATACCCGTATTCGCCTTCTTCGATCCTCTGAAGTGCCGCGTCGATCATACGCAATTCGGACTTGGCCGAGTGTCCCAGATCCTCGAGCACTTCATCGGCTTCGCGTTCCACCGCCATCTCTTCCCAGTCCTTGGCCTCGTGGCTGTCGAGTTCGGCCCCGATCTCGGCCATGCGGGCGTTCAAATCCGCAGTGCGAGCTTCAAGCTGTGCCTTGCGTTCGGCGGTGGATTTCATTTTTCACTCCCGTTGCTTTACCCAGAAAACCATCTAGGCAGGCTGGGGCGTCGTGAGCCTTGATGCAAGTCAATCCTGCTTTAGGGCGGCATTTCACGCGGCAAGTCATGAGACTATACGCCTTTTCTGAGTTCCTACGTGGCCTTTCAGGATCAAGGATCTGACCACGCTGGAGGCAATCCGCGCTAAAAACCGAAGCTCCAGAAAAATCGCGAGTTCGCCCACACGTGGCTCTGTGTGCACTTTCTTACTTCAGTGAACACAGATATGGTCGGTGCGCCGGCCGGTACAGGAACACAGCGACCGGCGTGCCGTTCTTCGAGGACCGTGATGGACATCCGCCAGCTGACCGACGACTACGCCGTTTCGCCGCAAATCTCGCCCGAAGACGTGGCCGCGATCCGCGATGCCGGCTTCACCACCGTGATCGACAATCGGCCGGATGGCGAAATCCCGCCCGAGCTTCAAACCGAGGCGCTTCGCCGCGCGGTCGAGGCTGCAGGGCTTGCCTTCGTCGTGAACCCGGTCATCGGCGGAGCGATCACGATGGACAACGTGACGGCGCAGGGCGCGGCGGTCGCTGCCTCGACTGGTCCGGTCCTCGCCTATTGCGCGTCTGGAAATCGTTCCTCAATCGTGTGGGCGCTGAGTGAGGCTGGCAAGCGGCCGACGGATGAACTGATCCTGCTCACACAGCGATGGGGCTACAATCTCGAACCCCTGCGGCCTCAGATCGAGGCGCTTGCCGCCTCGGCCTGAGGCGCACTGATTTCACCGCATTTCACGCGTGAAATCGTCCGTAAATTATTGAGTAAATACTCCACCCAATCCGTTGAGGATGTCTCAGCAATTGTGCCACGCGTATGGACGTCGAGGCTGGCGCGTGGGCGACAGTAATGGCTTCCGGCCTGTCCCGTGTCGATGACAACGGCGCAGCCCGCCTGAATGACACGCCTAACCCGTGCTCGACGCGTCCGGACTCGTTACCGGCGTTGACTTAGGATCTGGCGGCGGCCCTTGGGTGTCGGGTGCGTTCTGACGGGTGATCTTCAACGCCGGTTCGGCGATGGGTCCGGGGACGGCAAGGGACTCATCTTCCGCCTCTTGTTCTCGCATATCCGTCAGGAGGCGGATGGCGAGATTGCCCTGACACTGGCCAAGCTTTCCCGAAGCAACGAACCGGTTGCCGCGCCCCTCGATACGGACCCGCCCAAGCGCCGCTTTCGACAACTCCAGCAGCCCGCCCGGCTTCAAGGCAAGCACCGCCGAAAGCGGCAGCGAAACCCGGTCGAGGACGGCGGTGAGTTGAACGGGCGCGCCCATGACAGCGGCCTCCAACCCCTCGGTCCACGCCGCGCCAGCCGCGCCCGCGCCGGTTTCGGTCACGGGCTTGCCGTCCGCGTTGGGGACCGGCCGCGCACCTTTCCCGCCCGCTGGCAGCACGAGGAGCATCGTGCCGTTTCGGGCGCCCTCTTCCCCGAACTCGAACGTGAGCGAGAGCGCGCGATAGGGGGTGTCTTCAAGCAGAAGGCCCAATGGCCTTGGATCGTCGAGGAAGGAGGCATAGCGAAACCCGCCCGCCCAGTTGATCGCGGGATCTGATGCGAGCAGCAGCTCCAGTTCCTCGAACATCCGGTCGACGATGCGCGCCGACATGGCGGCATCCGTGCGCGTGGGCTTGCGGGGCGCGACCTCGCCCGCGCCGATCCGACCCGTCGTCAGCATTTCGATCAGCGTCGCCGTCACCTCAGGCGAAAGTGCGGCGAGGCCAAGCGCCTCGCCCGGGCCTTCCAGCATGGCGAGCAAAGCGCGTTCGGGCAGGCGTTCGGGAATCTCGGCCAAGGCCATGCGGGTATCCGTGGCGGCGGCAACCTTGACGGGCAGTTTCATCATCTCTTGCGCCACTTTCGCGAACGCCTGCCCCAAAGCCTTTACCGGCGTGACAGGGCCACCCCCCGACAGGTTGCGCCCGGCTTCCGCCATCCGTTTCAGCACTGTCTGGGGCTTCGCTTCCGTCATGCCTCCTTTTCCGTACCAATCGCCGGAGTCCCGTCGATCAATCGCAGCACGAGGTTACCAATAGGTTGATGCCCGCCCCTCGGCGTCTCAGGCGGGCTCGGTCGGGGTTTCTATCTTGACGGGAAGCGACACGCGGAAGGCAGCGCCACCCTGCCCCGGCAGATAGGCAATGTTGCCGCCCAGGTTGGCCATGATTTCGCGGCAGATCGCGAGACCAAGCCCCGCGCCCCCGGCCCTCGCCGTATCTGTCAGTCGGGCGAACTTCTCGAAGATCAGGCGCTGCGAAGCGCGCGGGATTCCCGACCCGTTGTCGATGAAGTCGACCGTGATGCGGCTGCCCCTGCGCCGGGCCGAAATCGTCAGCTCGGGCTTGTCGGCATCGCAATACTTGCGCGCGTTCGAAACGAGATTGATGAAGACCTGCACCAACCGATCCGTGTCGGTGATGACCGGAAGATGTTCCGCCGGCAGGTCGCGGTGGATGGTGAAGATTCTTTCGGGCCGGGTGTTCGATGCGCTCTGGACCGCGCGACTGATCAGGTCGTGCAGGTTGGCGACTTTCACGTTCAGCTGCACCTTGCGATTCTCCAGCACCGAAAGGTCGAGCAGATCGTCGAGAAGCCGGGTCAGCCGGATCGTTTCGTCATGAATGACGGTGGCGTATTTCTCCTGCATCTCGGCAGGCAGTTCGGGATCCATGAGAATTTCGGAGAACGCGCGAATAGAGGTCATGGGGGTTCGCAGTTCGTGGCTGATCTGGCTGAGAAAGGCGTCCTTCTGGACGGATAGGTCGCGCAGTTTCTCGTTCGCCTCGGACAATTGCCGGGCGGTGCGCTCAAGCTCATCCGACTTGGCTTCGAGTTGGGTCGAGTATTCCAGAATCTGCTGCGCCTCGGACGCGACGGCCAGAAGATCCTGGGCCGATACCGCCGCGCCCTCCGCGAACTGCGCGATCATTGCATGGGCCGTGGCCGAGCCGACCGCGCCGGACAGGCGACGTTCAAGCCGTTCGATGAAGGCGGGCGTGGTGTCGGGCAGGTAACCCGCTTTTCCCTGCCGCGATGCCTCGGCGTGAAAGAAGCTCTGCGCCTCTTCCGCGCCGATGATGCCCTGCGACATGACCAGTAGGTCTTCAGCCTCTGCCCCGCCCCTGAGCCAGCCACGGGTGTTCGGGTCCTGTTCAAAGACGTTGACGAAGGTCAGGCCCTGCATCCGTTCAACCGGCGTCGGGAAGGTGATAAGCGACCAGAGGAGGAACATCCCGGTATTGAGCGACATCGACCAGAAGAGCGCATGCAGCATCGGGTCCAGCCCATCGATCCCGAAAAGCGCATATGGCCTTAGCCACGAGATGCCTGCCGGGCCGTTATCCATCAGGCTTTGCGACAAGACACCGCTTGGCCCGAACGAGGGCAAATAGAGTGTATAGAGCCAGATGAGGAAGCCAATCGTCAGCCCGAGTGCAGCGCCCTTGCCCGTCGCGCCGCGCCAGAAGATGCCACCGATCATTGCGGGTAGAATTTGCGCCACACCGACGAAGGCTATCAGGCCAATCGCGGCAAGCGCCGCAGAGCCGCCCGTAAAGGTGTAGTATGTATAGCCGAGCGCGAGGATCGCGACGATCGACACCCGGCGCGAGGTCAGCACCAGCCCGCGCACGTCGCCGGGCGCCCGCGCCCCTCCTTCGCGCAAGTAAAGCCAGAGCGGCGTGACGACATGGTTCGACACCATAGTGGCGAGCGCGATGGCCGCGACGATGACCATCGAGGTCGCCGACGAGAAGCCGCCGAGGAAGGCGAGCATGGCCAGTCCGCCTCGCCCCTCGGCCAAGGGCAGCGTCAGGACGAAGAGGTCGGGGTTCGCGCCTTCGGGCAGCGTGGCGAGGCCCACGACCGCAATCGGGATGACGAAAAGGCTCATCAGCAGCAGGTAGAGCGGAAAGGCCCAGGACGCGGTCACCAGATGCCGTTCGTCGGAGTTCTCGACCACCATCACCTGGAACATGCGCGGCAGGGTCAGGATCGCCGCACCCGAGACGAAGGTCAGGCCGATCCAACGCCCAGGTTTCAGGGGCCAGTCCGCGATCGGCGATGTCTCGATCCGCGCCATCACGTCGCCGATCCCGCCCGCGACACCCCAGACGGTGAAGATTCCGACAGCCAGAAGTGCGACAAGCTTCACGACGGCTTCGAGCGCGATCGCCATAACGACGCCGTGATGGCGTTCGTTCGCATCGAGGTTGCGCGTCCCGAAAAGGATCGTGAAAAGCGCGAGCCCCACCGCGACCCACAGCGCGGTCGCGCCCTGATCGGGCAGCGCCCAGCCCTCGGGCGTGCCCGAAGCGAAGACGCCGAAAGAAAGCGTGACCGACTGAAGCTGCAGCGCGATGTAAGGCGTGGCCGCGACGACCGCGATCACGGTGACGATAACGCCAAGCAGGTTCGATTTACCATATCGCGCCGAGATGAGGTCGGCGATCGAGGTCACGCGTTGCGTCTGCCCGATCCGGACGAGCTTTCGCACGATGACCCACCAGCCGATCAGGACGATGGTTGGCCCGAGATAAATCGTCGCGAATTCAAGCCCCGACCGCGCCGCGTAGCCAACCGCCCCGTAGAACGTCCAGGCCGTGCAGTAGATCGACAGCGACAGCGTATAGACGAGGGGTGAGCGCAGCCAGCTTGCCCGCCCACGCTCGGCCCGGCGTTCGGCGGCGAAGGCGACAAGGAAAAGAATACAGACATAAGCCAGGCAGACCGCGACGAGGATATTGAACGGCACCATCAGTCGTCCTCCCCGTCCCCGTCCGCCTGCCTGTTGGACAGACCGGAGCGGCTGAGACGCCGGGATAGCACGAAGGCCGCGGCGATGAGCGCGACCCAGACGACGAAGAGATAGATGAATCCGCGCGCCGTATCCGGCTCGGCGGTCGCGGCGGGCTGCCAGAGGATCGGAACGAGAATAAGAAACACCCCAACGAGCGGCAGCATGCGCGCCGCATCGATCAGCCTACGACGGCGATAGTTGTCGCGGGCAAGGAATTTCGGCGGGCGCGGCGCCTTCACGAACACCTCCCTGAAGCGGTCGTCCGCAACACGCTTCTGCGATGTGGCGCGCAGGTGTTCAGGCGAACCCGTCCGTTCATCTTCATTCCGCCTGTCTGCCTCTTTCGAAGCACTATCGCCGATCGGGCGAGGCGCTGTCAAAACGAACGCGCATCAAAGACTTGCCGTCCCCAAGAAACCGGTGCCTGAAAAAAATTTGCGCCTGCTGCAACTTTCCCGGCCGCCCCCGCGTAACTCCAGCCGCACAGGAAGGGGATGGTCCCCTTCTCTTCTGACCGGGAGATAAAAATGAGCTTTAAAACCTTCCTTCTCGCCACCGCCCTCACGGTGACCGCTGGCGCCGCGTATGCCGATAGCCACGAGGCAGGCACCGTCGTTGACGGAGCGGTGAACTCGCCCGATCACACCACGCTCGTCGCCGCCGTTCAGGCGGCCGGACTGGTCGAGACGCTGTCGGGCGACGGGCCATTCACCGTCTTCGCGCCGACGAACGACGCCTTCGGCATGCTCGCCAAGGGCACCGTCGAAGATCTTCTCAAGCCCGAGAATAAGGACGCGCTGACCAAGGTGTTGACATGCCATGTGGTTGCGGCGGACGTGATGTCCGATGCGCTGGCGAAGATGATTTCCGACGACGGTGGCGTTCACCCCGTTCCGACCGTAGGCGGCTGCACGCTTCAGGCGATGGTCGTCGACGGCATGGTCAAGATCGAGGACGAGCGCGGCCGCAAGGCCACGGTGACCGTCGCGGACATCAAGCAATCGAACGGCGTGATCCACGTCATCGACACGGTGCTGCTGCCGGCGCAGTGACCCTTCGATCGCCCGTACGAGTTTCGGGGCGTCTGATGTTTCAGGCGCCCCACTTTTCAAGAACCTGAGCGGCGTCCAGAGGCGCGCTCTGCGATCCCGGCCCGATCGCGCCCGGCGTGCGAGACAACCGGGGCGCGGGGGCGGGTTGAGATACGCCTTCGTGCGTTACGTAGGTCGATCGGGCGGCGTTATGGGCGTGTCCCGGCGCTTCCGCGATCTTCATCACGGGGACGGCGCAGGCATCCGTGCCTTCGAGCAATTCTGCCCATTCATCGCGCGTCCTTCCGACGATCCGCGCAGCAACGATCCGACGCGCCTCGGGCCAACGCGCTTCGTCCATCTGATCGGGCAGGTCCGCTGGATCAAGGCCGATGCGGGTGAGAAACTCTGCCCAGAACTTCGGCTCGATCGCGCCCACGGATAAGAAACCACCGCACTTGCAGCGATAGACGCCGTAGAAAGGCGCTGCGCCGTCAAGAAGGTTCGCCTGTCTCCGGTCCGCCCATTTGCCACCTGCGAACATCGCCTGGATCATCGCCATCAGATGCGCTGTGCCATCGGTGATCGCGGCATCGACCACCTGCCCCTTGCCGCTTTCGCGCGCCTCGAAGAACGCGCAGACCATCCCGAAGGCAAGATACATTCCGCCCCCGCCGAAATCGCCGAGCAGGTTTAGAGGCGGCACGGGTTGGTCCTGAGTCCCGATCGCGTGAAGCGCGCCCGAAAGCGCGATATAGTTGATGTCGTGCCCCGCCGAATGGGCCAGCGGCCCGTCCTGCCCCCAGCCCGTCATTCGGCCATAGACGAGCCGGGGATTGTCAGGAAAGTCCCCGGGCCCGAGGCCGAGCCGCTCCATCGCGCCGGGCCGCAGCCCCTCGATCAGACCGTCCGCCGCGTTGATGAGCCGCCGGGCGGTGGCGCGATCGGCGTCCGCCTTCAGGTCAAGCGTCACGAAGCCGCGGCCCCGGTTCAGGATGTCGTAGTCGAGGCCGAGAAGATGCCGGTTGCCGGGCCGCTCGATGCGGATGACCTCGGCCCCCATATCGGCAAGGGTCATCGCGGCGAAGGGTGTGGGGCCGAGCCCGGCAATCTCGACGATCCTCAGCCCCCGGAGAGGCCCGGTCATGCCGAGGCCTTTTCTTCCAGCGTCAGCCATTCCTCCTCGGCTGCGGCCAGCGCCGCCTGCCGTTCAGACAACCCTTCCGAGGCGCGGCGGAACTTGTCGGGCGACTTCGCGAAGAGGTCGGGATCGGATAGAAAATCGCTGAGCTTCCCGATCTCGGCCTCCAGCTTTTCAATGACCCCCGGAAGCTCATGAAGCCGATGTTTCTCTGTAAAAGAAAGAGTTTGCGAGGCTTTCTTTACCTCTTCTCTGAGCGTTGGTTCCGGCTTTGGCGACGCCTTCGGCGGCTTCTGCGCCGGGGACTCAGAGGGTTTCTGCGCCTGATAGTCGCTCCACCCACCTGCATAAGTGACGGCGCGTCCGTTGCCCTCCATCGCGATCGTGGTGGTCGCGATCCGGTCGATGAAGTCGCGGTCGTGGCTGACCAGCAGCACGGTGCCGTCGTATTCGCCAAGAAGATCCTGCAGAAGGTCCAGCGTCTCGACATCAAGGTCATTGGTCGGCTCGTCGAGAACCAGCAGGTTCGACGGCCGCGCCATGATCCGGGCCAGCAGAAGCCGCGCCCTCTCGCCGCCCGAGAGCGACCGGATCGGCGCGCGCGCCTGCGCTTCGTCGAAGAGGAAGTCCTTGAGATAGGCAACGACGTGCTTCGGCACCCCGCGCACCATCACCTGATCGGAACGTCCCGAAACCGCCATGTCCGGATCGTTTACCAGGCCGTCCCAGATTGTCATGTCCGGGTCGAGCGTCGCGCGGGCCTGATCGAAGACCGCGATCTCAAGGTTCGTACCATGCCGCACGCTCCCTGTATCCGGTGCGATCTCGCCCGTCAGCATTTTCAGAAGCGTTGTCTTGCCCACTCCGTTCGGGCCGACAAAGGCCACACGGTCCCCCCGAAGCACCTTCAGATCGAATGGACTGAGGATAAGCTTATCCTCGAAAGCCTTTGAAATCCCTTTGGCTTCTATGACGAGCCTACCGGAGGCCTGGCCACTTTCCAGCGCCATGTCTGCCGTGCCCTGCCGCCGGATCATCGCAGCCCTCTCGGACCGCATGGCAGAGAGGGCCCTGAGCCGCCCCTGGTTGCGCTTGCGACGCGCCGATATCCCCTCGACCGCCCAACGCGCCTCTGCCTTGATCTTGCGGTCAAGCTTGTGGCGCGCCAAGTCCTCTTCTGCCCAGACCGCATCGCGCCAATCCTCGAATGAGTCGAAGCCTTTTTCGTTGCGCCGAACCACACCCCGGTCGATCCAAAGCGTCGCGCGTGAAAGCGCCTTCAGGAACGCCCGGTCGTGCGAGATGATGACATAGGCCGCGCGCGTCTCTTTCAGCTGCGCCTCGAGCCAGCCTATCGCCTCGATGTCGAGGTGGTTCGTTGGCTCGTCGAGCAGCATTAGCTCTGGCGCTTCGGCCAGAAGCTTGGCAAGGGCCGCGCGCCGCCTCTCTCCTCCCGAGGCTGCCGCGACGGGCGTGTCCGGATCGAACTTCAGACCCTCCGCCGCGACCGCGACGCGGTAATCCTCGCCCTCGACAAGGCCTGAGGAGGCGAATTCGCCGAGCGTTGCGAAGGCGGACAGGTCAGGCTCCTGCTCCATGTAGCCGACGGTCACGCCGGGGCGCACAGTGCGGTCGCCGCGATCGGCTTCGACCAGCCCCGCCATCACCTTCATCAGCGTCGACTTACCCGTCCCGTTCCGCCCGATCAGGGCGACCCGGTCGCCGGGCTGAATAACAAGGTCGAGCCCGTCGAAAACGGGATTACCACCAAAGGTGAGCGAGATACCGGAAAGCTGAAGAAGGGGTGCGCGGGCCATGTGCGTGAGCTAGCGCCACCTCGCGGCGGCGTCAACGCTCCGCCTTTCGCAACTTCGGTAATGTCGCGGAGGTAACTGCGGTGATGCCGCAGCGGAGGCTATTCCGCCGCTTCCTTGGCCGCTTCGATTTCGGTGGCACGTTTTTCCACCAACTCGACGATGTGCTCGACCATCTGGTCGTTCGTCATCTTGTGGCTCTGCTTGCCCGCCAGATACACCATGCCCGAGCCCGCGCCGCCGCCGGTAAAGCCGATATCTGTCATCAGCGCTTCGCCCGGTCCGTTCACGACGCAACCAATGATCGACAGGCTCATCGGCGTCTTGATGTGTTCCAGCCGCTTTTCCAGCGTCTCGACCGTCTTGATGACGTCAAAGCCCTGACGCGCGCAGGACGGGCATGAGATGATCTGAACGCCACGTGTGCGCAGGCCCAGCGATTTCAGGATCTCATATCCCACCTTCACTTCCTCGACCGGATCGGCCGAGAGCGAGACGCGGATCGTGTCTCCGATCCCCATCCAGAGAAGATTGCCGAGCCCGATCGCAGATTTGACCGTGCCAGACACTAGGCCGCCCGCCTCGGTGACCCCGAGATGAATCGGGGCGTCCGTTGCTTCGGCCAACTGCTGATAAGCGGCAGCGGCAAGGAATACGTCGGACGCTTTGCAGGAGATCTTGAACTCGTGAAAGTCGTTGTCTTGCAACAGCTTGATGTGGTCGAGCCCGCTTTCGACCATCGCGTCGGGGCACGGCTCGCCATATTTGTCCAGAAGGTGCTTTTCCAGCGATCCGGCATTCACGCCGATACGGATCGAACAGCCGTGATCTTTCGCGGCCTTCACGACCTCGCGCACGCGGTCGGCGGACCCGATGTTTCCGGGGTTGATGCGCAGGCAGGCCGCGCCCGCCTCGGCCGCCTCAATGGCGCGCTTGTAGTGAAAATGGATGTCCGCCACGATCGGCACCGGGCTTTCGGCCACGATTTCGCGCAAGGCACGTGTCGAGCTTTCGTCGGGCGTCGAGACGCGCACGATGTCCGCCCCGGCAGCGGCGCAGCGCTGAACCTGCTCGATCGTCGCCTTGACGTCGGACGTATCGGTGTTCGTCATGGTCTGCACGGTGATCGGCGCGTCACCTCCGACCGGAACCGAACCCACCATGATCTGACGCGACTTACGCCGGTCGATATTGCGCCACGGACGGATCGGATTGTGGGTCATTGCAGCCTCGGCTCTGGACGCGCTCGAGGCCTTACATAGACCCCGTGCAGCAGATCGGCAATGCGGCGATCATTCGCTGGCGGGTTCGCTTTCGACGACCGCGCCGGCATCGGCGACGGCGACCATGTTCGCAAGGTCGGCATCCTGCGACAGATCGGCCAGAGCGTAGCTGGCCTTCAGCGCCTCGGGCGACAGTTCGACATTCTTCGTGACCGTGCCCCGTTCGCCCGCCGGACCAAAGGTTTCGCCGTTGACGGCGAAGTAGAGCGCGCCGGACTCACCCACGCGCAGGCTGGGCGGTTCTTCGAGCTTCGGCAGGGCAAAGCGTTCACCGGCGTCGAGGATCTTTTCCAGCAGCACAGTGCCATCCGCCGCCTTCACCCGCACCCAGGCCGGCCGAACAGCAAGCAATTCCACGGCCGGTGCGTCGGCCTTCACGACCTGCACCGGCGTTTCGCCCAGAGCGGGCACGTCGGCGGGCTGCAGCACAACTTCGGGATCGCGCACCTCGTTGGCCAGCGCCCCTACATTGCGCGGGTCGATTGCCGCAATCGGGCCATCCCGCGCCACCAGAACCGGCACGTCGAGCGCTTCGGGCCTGTAGAGACGGTCAAGCGCCCCCGGCACCGGCGGTGCCATATCCTCGGCCGGAAGTTCAGCAATATCGATGGCTTGGGTTTCAACCTGCTGTGACGCCAACTGCGCCCCCGCACCGGCAGCAGAAAGCGGGTCGAGCTCGGCGATCACACCGGGGGCCTGATCGACGGGGGCAAGCTGCACCTTCTGCACTTCCTGAAGAACCGCCCAGCCGCCGTAGCCAATCCCGACAATGAGGCCGACAAGCACAAGGATCGACCCGATCGCGGAAGGCTCGATCCCGGACATGAACGCCTCGCCCCGAGGGACGAAGATCGCGTTCGGATTGGCGAGCGGTTCGGAATAAGTCGCTTTTCGCCGGTTCGGCTTGGGGCCGGACGCGGCCGCGGACATGCCATGGGCGACAGTGAAGTTCGCTTCTTCGCAAAAGCGCTGGAATGCCCAATCCGAGTCCATCCCGAGGTAACGCGCATAGGACCGCACATAGCCTGCGACGAAACCTGGCGTTTCGAATGCGGACACGTCGCAATTCTCGATCGCCGCGATGTAGCTCGCCTTGATCTTGAGTTCGCGCTGAACGTCGAGAAGGGATTTGGCAAGCGTAGCCCGCTCGCCGCGCATGATATCGCCGAGTCGCAATTCGAAATCGTCAAACCCTTTGGGTTTGTCCGCAACGTGCGCCGAAGGAGAGGCCTTCCGCCCGATCATGCCCACTGCCCCGATTCGTTATCCCCAACGTGTACGACGATTCGCTTTATCACCGCCGACCGCTTGATAAAACACTAACATATGGGATCGCGAAATGCGACCGGCCTCAAGTTCAAGCAGAGAGTTCTGAGCGATTCAACGCGCAGTGTGACCACAAAATGTCCATTGCGCTTACCAATCGATCGATGTCACCCGTGGTGTGGACTGGCGACGGCGTAAAGCGCAGACGCTCCGTCCCGCGCGGCACGGTCGGGAAGTTGATGGGCTGGACGTAGATCCCGTAATCCTCGAGCAGCATGTCCGAGATTTTCTTGCAGTGCACCGGATTGCCGACATGAACCGGCACGATGTGAGTGCCGTGATCAATGATCGGCAGGCCAAGCGCCTTGAGCCGCGTCTTGAGGATCCGCGCATGTTCCTGCTGCTTGTCGCGCAGGTCCTGGGCGGTCTTGAGGTGCTTGACCGACGCTGCGGCCCCTGCGGCGACCGCCGGTGGCAGTGACGTCGTGAAGATGAAACCCGGAGCGTAAGAACGGATCGCGTCGCACATCTTGGCGGTCGAAGCAACGTAGCCGCCCATCACGCCGTAGGCCTTTGCCAGCGTCGCGTTGATGATGTCGATCCGCCCCATCAGGCCGCGCTTTTCGGCCACGCCCGCACCGCGCGGGCCGTACATGCCGACCGCGTGGACTTCATCAAGGTAGGTCAGCGCGCCGAATTCCTGCGCGAGATCGCAGATCTCTTCCATCGGGCAGATGTCGCCGTCCATCGAGTAGACCGACTCGAACGCGATGAGCTTCGGGGCAGCCGGATCGTCGGCTGCGAGAAGTTCGCGCAGGTGGTCCAAGTCGTTGTGACGGAAGATGCGCTTCGCGCCGCCATTACGGCGGATGCCTTCGATCATCGAGGCGTGGTTCAATGCGTCGGAATAGATGATGAGCCCGGGGAATAGCTTGGGCAGGGTCGAAAGCGTCGCGTCGTTGGCGATGTAGGCCGACGTGAAGATCAGTGCCGCCTCTTTGCGGTGCAGATCGGCGAGTTCCGCTTCGAGCCGTTTGTGATAGACCGTCGTGCCCGAGATGTTGCGCGTGCCGCCGGACCCTGCGCCGGTGGCTTCCAGCGCCTCGTGCATCGCTTCGAGAACCACCGGGTGCTGGCCCATCCCGAGGTAGTCGTTGCCGCACCAGACGGTGATTTCGGTTTCCGATCCGTCCGGGCGCACCCAGGTAGCCTTCGGAAAATGACCCTTCCGCCGCTCAATGTCGATGAAGGTTCGGTAACGGCCTTCGTCGTGCAGCCTTTTCAGGGCCGCGTCGAGCTGAGCTTGGTAGTCCATATCCGTCTCCCCGGCTTGTCCTTGCGGGATAAGCCTTAGCCTCCCAGTCCCCGTCTGGCCTTGATAAAGGTCAAACCCCCGCAAGGCGAGGGTACAATTTGCCGCGCACAGCCGTTTCTAACGAGGAAGCAAGCCCGTCCGACCGCCACTGGACAATGCCGGGGCGATTGATACGGTCCCGCCAACCCGCCAGACAGGAGCCTGAAGATGAGTCTCGACGCTGTGCTCGCCAAGATCGACGAATCCCTTCCAGACGCGTTGGAGCGTCTTTTCGGATTGCTTCGGATCCAGTCGATTTCGACCGATCCCGCCTACAAAGCTGAATGCGCGAAGGCGGCCGATTGGCTCGTGCAGGATCTCTCCGGTCTGGGCTTCGATGCCGCCGCGCGGCCGACGCCCGGCCATCCGATGGTCGTGGGCCATGGCGGCGAGGCGGGTCCACACCTCTTGTTCTATGGCCACTACGACGTTCAGCCCGTGGACCCCTTGAACCTCTGGCACCGTGACCCCTTCGACCCGGCGATCGAGGACACGCCAAACGGCAAGGTGATCCGCGGCCGCGGGTCCTCGGACGACAAGGGCCAGTTGATGACCTTCATCGAGGCGTGCCGTGCATGGAAGGCGGTTCATGGCTCCCTGCCCTGCCGGCTCACGATCTTCCTTGAAGGGGAAGAGGAATCGGGCTCGCCGTCCCTCATCCCGTTCATGAAGGACAATGCCAAGGAACTGACGTCGGACATCGCGCTGATCTGCGACACTTCTATGGTGTCGCCGGGCATTCCATCCATCGCCTCGCAACTGCGCGGAATGCTGAAGGATGAGTTCACGATCCACGGGCCAAAGATCGATCTGCATTCCGGCCACTATGGCGGTCCGGGCCTGAACCCGCTGCGTGAGATCGCGCGCATCGTCGCGTCGTTCCACGAACCCGAAACCGGGCGCGTGGCGGTCGAGGGGTTCTATGATGGCGTGCACGAGGTTCCGGCGGACCTGCTCAAGCAGTGGGAAAGCAGCGGCTTCGATGAAAAGACCTATCTGAACAGCGTCGGCTACACCGTCCCGCACGGCGAGAAGGGATACTCCACGCTAGAACAGCAATGGGCGCGGCCGACGCTTGAGGTCAACGGAATGTGGGGCGGCTATCAGGGCGCCGGATCGAAAACCGTGATCCCGTCCGAGGCGCACTGCAAGATCACCTGCCGCCTTGTCGGCGACATGGACCCCGACGACCTGCGCGAGAAGATCCGCGCGCATGTAGCGGCGCGGCTTTCGACGGATAGCACCGTGACATGGGATCAGGATCTGGAAGGCGCGCCCGCGGCGGTAATGAACACCGACCGCCCCGAATTCGTCGCCGCGCAGAAGGCGCTTTCGGACGAGTGGAACCGCGATGCGGTCCTCGTAGGCATGGGTGGCTCAATCCCGATTGCCGGGTATTTCAAGGAAATCCTCGGCATGGATGCGATGTTGATCGGCTTCGCGAATGACGACGACGCAATTCATTCGCCCAACGAGAAATACGACGTGAAGAGCTTTCACAAGGGCATCCGAAGCTGGGCGCGCATCCTCGCGGAGCTTGCGGGATGACGGCGTTCGCCGACGCCACCGCCGAAGTGAACGGGCAGAAGATCGCCTTTTCGTTCGGCGGCAGCGGCCCGGCGGTTCTGCTGCTTCACGGCTTTCCTCAGACGCGCGCGATGTGGCGGCACGTCGCGCCGCGCCTTGCCGAACATTTCACCGTCGTCGCGGCAGATCTTCGCGGCTACGGCGCGTCCTCGAAGCCGCGGGGGGCCGAGCATTATTCGTTTCGCGAGATGGGCCGCGATCAGTTCGCGCTGATGGCAGAGATCGGGTTCGAGCAGTTCCACCTGATCGGGCACGACCGGGGCGGACGCACGGCGCACAGGATGGCGTTGGACGATCCCGACCGGCTGCTCAGCTTGACGGTGATGGACATCGTGCCGACGCATCACTTGCTCGCCGAGCTCAGCCGCGAGGTTGCCGCCGCCTACTATCACTGGTTTTTCCTTGCCCAGCCCGCCCCCTTCCCCGAAAAACTTATCCTTTCGGACCCCGACTACTTCTTCGAATCCTGCCTTCTGGGCTGGGGCGGCGCGACACTGTCCGATTTCGATCCCGATCAGCTTGCCGACTACCGCAAGGCTTGGCACGACCCGGCGACCGTCGGCGCGATGTGCGATGATTACCGTGCGGCCCTGCAGATCGACTTCGACCTCGACGCCGCCGATCTGGACCGCAGCGTCGATATGCCAAGCCTTGTGCTTTACGGCGCCACCGGCGCGATGGCGAAGGCCTATGACGTGCCGACGACTTGGGCAAACCGGCTGTCCGACATGCGGGCCGAGGCCGTCCCCGGCGGACACTTCTTCATCGACACGAGCCCGGATGCGACTGCGGCGGCGCTGCTTGGGTTTCTGAACCGCGCCTAAACATCCGCGCGATCGCCCTCGCGATGGCCAGCGTCGCTTCGGGCGTTCGGATCGTTCCGGATGAAGAGGTGAATGGCGCGGTTGACGGGGCTCGAACCCGCGACCCCCGGCGTGACAGGCCGGTACTCTAACCGACTGAGCTACA
>CBDUOT010000007.1:0-55753 GCA_965368915.1 uncultured Rhodobacterales bacterium
CACCTGATGAAGGAGAGCGTTGACATCGTCGGCGGAACTGACGCCAAATATTGGAAATGCATGCGCGTACCCACACTGTTCGGGCGAAAGCGTCGGAAGGTTTCGAAACAGAACCCGCCGGAACGTCATTGCAAAGCCAAACACCCCCGCAAAAGCTGGAACTCAACCGGGTAACCGGATGTTCAGCTGCGCGTGAAATCTAAGCAGTAGGAGGTAACATGAGATACAGGATAAGCGGCAAGCAGATCGACGTTGGTGACGCCCTTCAAACCCACGTGCAGACCGAGCTTGGCGAAACAGTCGAAAAATATTCTCAGCGCCCGACCGATGCGACTGTGATCTTTTCACGCGATGCGAGCGCGTATCTGTGCGAAGCCAACGTCCACCTGTCCACCGGTCTGACTGCCGCCGCTAAAGGGCAGGCGCACGAGATCTATGCTGCCTTCGAAGCATGCCGCGAAAAGATGGACAAACAGCTGCGCCGCTACAAACGCCGGCTGAAGGATCATCACCGCGACCGGTCCGAGCCTGTTGAATTCGCCGACGTGCCCATGTATGTGCTCGCCGCGAATGGCGGAACGGCGGATTCGGAACCTGACAGTCTGCAACCGATAATCATCGCCGAGATGGAAACGAAGGTCCCTTCGCTCTCTGTCGGCGAGGCGGTAATGCAGATGGAACTGTCCGGTGCCCCTTTACTGGTCTTCCGCAACGAGAAGAATGGTGGGGTCAATGTGGTCCACCGCCGGGAAGACGGTAATGTGGGCTGGATCGATCCGTCGGCCAGCGGCTAAGGCGCCCTCGACGAGGGCGCGGAACAGATAGGGTAAATGGAACTTTCAAGCATTCTGAAGCCGGCGGCCGTTCGGGTGCTGGGCCACGTCACCAGCAAGAAACGCCTCTTCCAGGATCTGAGTGAAGTCGCGAATTCCGTTTGTGGTTTGAACGTCGCCGACGCAGTCGACGCCCTGCAGGAGCGTGAAAGCCTTGGCCCGACGGGCGTAGGCCACGGCGTGGCCTTGCCCCATGCACGCATGCACGGGATCGAGCATGTCGTCGGCGTTTTCCTTCGCCTCGAGAAACCGCTGGATTTCGACGCGGTCGACCGTCAGCCGGTCGACTTGATCTTCGCCCTATTCGCGCCGAAGGATGCGGGGGTCGATCATCTGAAGGCGCTTGCTCTCGTGTCACGAACCCTTCGGAACGAAGAAACCTGCGCGAAGCTCCGGGCCAACAGCGATCCCGCGGCGCTCCATGCCGTTCTTACCGAAGCTTGCACGACTCAGGCAGCGTGACGCCTGCGGAAACGCTCAGCGGCGCCAGCGTTTGAAACCGTAAATGATGTAGTCGCGCCGATAGGCATCGTGCGCGGCCGCTTCCAGGTCCTTGTCGTAGATCGCCGACAAGGGGTGGTCGGCGGGTTCTTCACCGGCCGGAACGGACGGCGGCGCCTTCACCCCGGTTACCCGCGCGAGATAGGCAAGGTCTTCCGTAAGCGTGTCCTCCCGGCAAAGAATGTCCGGTACGGCGAACTGCGCGAAGCCATTGAGGATCGACCACTGGCTCGCCCAGACGATGTCCTGCCTCAACCCCGTCTGCCCGTTCAGGTTCACCTTGACGAAGCCCAGGAAGGCCAGAAGCGCCTCTCGATACTCTTCCGCGCTCATCGCTTCCGCTCCGCCCTCTTCGGGGATCGGGACACCGTAGTGGGCGCGCAATGTGGCACGGATGTCGGCGAAGTTATCGCGGCTTAGAACTGCCCGAAACGCATCATCGGCCCTTCGGACGGGATGACGCAGAACCGTAAAGCTGCGATGGCCGGGCGTTTTGCGCATCCATGCGCGCAGGGTCTTTTGCGTGAACTCCCCGATCACCCCGCCGCTGCCTAGCCCCGCAAGCCAGTCGAGCAGCCCCGTATCGGGTCCGGGCGGGATCGGCATGTAAAGGAGCGGCGCATCGGCGGCCGCCACACAGCGCGGCACGCCCGGTCCGCGCCGCGGCTCGAACGATGGGGTCCGCGCGAGGCTGGGCCAGTCGATGCGCTGAAGCGCCGCCTCCATCTCGGGAAAATTTCGGACCTTGTCCGCCATCTCCTCAGGGTTCTGGCGCACGAGATCATCCGAGATCTTTTCGATCCGGCCCTCCAGCCCGAGCCAGCCGAGCATCCCGTTTATGACGTCGGCGCGCAGCGTATCTTCATAATCCACATAAAAGGCCGTCTGTCCGGTGACCTGCAAGGTGTTGAGCACGCGAACCTGAAAGGCCTGACGCTCGGCAAGGAACGCCTCGAACTCCTCGGGCTTGAAGGGCGGCTTCCAGGCGATCTTGTCCTTCACGTCGGTAAGCTGCCAGCGCTTGGTATTGTAGGCGATCTTGAGGCTGATGTAGCAATCGACCGGGTTGCGGGTCAGCACGATCTTGGCGCAGCGCGGATCGTTCAGGATCTCGTCCACCACGCGCGGCTCATGATCGAAGAAAAAGCGGAAGCCGTTCAGGCCCTCGGCTTCGCGAATACGCGTAAGCAGCGCGCCCGGATCGGCGATCCGGTCCGCCATCGTCATGTCGAACAGCGTCTTGTTGCGCGGCGCACCGATATAGTCGGGGTTGAAGACCTCGCCGTGCATTTGAAGCCCCGCGACCTGCCCAAGCGTCGCTTCAAGCAGGTTTGATCCGGTCCTCATCTCGGCCAGAATGACAAAATAGTCGAATTGTCCGGTCACGGATGTTCCTTAACGCACGAGATACGGGCGACCGCGATCGCGCGGCGGGCGATCGGGTTCAGCGCTGACGGCAAAGTCGCCCATGACCGTCGGCTGCATCCCCTGGTTCTTGAGGTTCTGCAGGAACTGGCCGAAACCGGTCAGGTCCACCAGTTTCGGCGCCTCGGTAAGCTGGCGTGTGCTGCGTGGACGGATCTCGTCGACGATTGTTTGAAGATGCTCCATGGGATTCTCGATGAATTCGGCCATCGTCCAGATCCGGACCCTGGCTTTGACGTACATCGTCCTGAGGATCTCCAGATGCTCCATCTCGATCTTCTGCAGCCGCGCAGCCTCCTTCCGGATATCGGCGAAGTTCAGGTTGGCCCGAGACAGCGGAACCGCCCATGTGCCAGAGACCACTGAAATCTGGGCGTTCGGATCGGTCGCCATGATCCAGTTGCAGTCCTGATTGTCACGCGGGCTGAACTGAAAGCACTGACGTTCGCCGCGCGTGTTCCAGATGAGGTTGGTCAGGAACGACCTCGAGTTATAGTCCCTCAGCGTCGCACTGTCCGAAAGCGCGCCATTGAAGATCGTCTCGCCGCCCGCGAACTCTGCCCTCTCGGGTCCGAAGATGTGGCCATGCACCCGACCGCCAATGCTCTTCGAAAGCCAGATGTCGAAATCCTCGAAGAGGTCGGAGAATCCGTGGAAGACCGAATAGGGCGCCGCAGTCTTTCCGTTTTCATGATCTCGGCGCGGAAAGCGGCTTTGCATGTAAAGTCCGGCGCGGCCGCGCTTGCGCCGTTCAACGGCCTTGGCAAATAGCCGGTCGATCTTGCCTGGATTGGGCTCCGCCCGCGCGGGCTGTTCCGATTTAGGCGCAAGAAAAGTGCCATAAAGTTTGTTTGCTTCAGGCCAGATCTTGCGCGCGACGAAGCAGTCTGACCGGCGAAGCAGTTGCAAGTGATCATCGTAGAACGTGTGCGGTTTGCCTTGCGAGTCAAACTTGGACAGCGTCAGCGACCTGCTCTCGATTTCAGTGGAATAGAGCCTTGCGAGGGTCTGAAAATAGCTTTCATCCGGAATCCAGACCTGCCGGAAGTAGCGTTCGTAAGCGCCACGTGACGGGTCATCGAGAATCGCCGAAAGCGTCCGTCGCGTGAGGCACCACCATTGCGAACCGAGATGCGGAACCAGGTTGTCCGGCACCCGGCGCTTCAAGCCAAGGCGACGCTGAAACCGCACATACGCGTCGAACAACCGTCGTCGCTTACGCCACGAGAAAGGGAATCGAAGCGTGAAGCGCTCGTAACTCAACCCTCCGATCGTCCAACCGACATCAGAGGTCGTAACGCTTTCGATGAAATCCGTCGTCGGCTGCGCATCGAGATAGGCGATCAGTTCTTCTGCGGGCCGCAACGGCAAGCAAGCCCCCGAAGCAAGGTAGACATGCCGCACTTCCGCATGCCGCGCCAGCAACTGCTCTGCCGCTGACTGGGTCGCCGCGACGAGCGACCAAGTGCCCCAATCGCAAGCATACCGGCGGGAAAAACTGACGATCTCAAGATCGGACACCGCCTCGACTAAAGCGTTGAACTCTGCCGGGTCCGTTCGGCTATCGACATGGATGACGATGGGGCAGCCTGCCTGAGCCCAGAAGCGCGCGACATCAGCGGCGCGATTTAGCGCGGTGTGGCACATCATGATGAAGCCGACCGTCATGCGCGCGCCCTCATGCCCAGTTGCCTTTCGACATCAGCCCAAGGATCTCGAGCTGGCGCCAGTTGATGTATTTCTCCGACCACTTGCACCAAAGATCGGCGCCGTCCTTCAGTTGCTCGGCATAGGCAAAATATTCGCGACTGTTGGCGAAGTGTTCGCGCCGCTCAAGCTCTTCCTCGACCTTCGCCTCGAGAGTGGACAGGAACTTGGCGTGCAGCAAGCAGCCCGACGCCTTCTCGCCCCCCCACTCGTCGTAGGTGAGATTCAGCCGTCGCGGCAGAAGCATGTGCGTCGAACTGACGAAGCAATAGGACCAGTGCCATTTCACCAGCGGGATCTTGTTGAGTGAAGGCGATTCCTTTGGCCGCTCGGCGAACATCGTCCGGGCGCGCGGCCCCCCCTGTATCCAGAGGTTGCCGTAAAGTTCGTTCTTCGAAATCGTGTAGTTCCCGCCGTCGAAATAGCTGGCGACTTCAAAGGGATTGTCGCCCTCATGGTACTTCACCGAGCTGACTGCACCCTTGGGGTACATGTCGACAACCATGGCCGGAAAGCTCCGCTTCTGGCTGGCGTCCAGCCAGTCGGTCAGCGCCCTCAGCGGCCGCGTATCGCAGAACGGGTAGACAAAGAACTCATCGACGTCGACGGCAAGGATCCAGTGCCCTCGCGCATAGCGCATGAGAAGCCAGTTAAGCCAGTCGGCCCCGTAACGGGCGGATCTGTAGCTTGTGTTGGCCGACCAGAGCGAAACGTCGTCCTGCGCTTCCAGCCACTCTCGCGATCCATCGTCCGATCCGTTGTCGACGATAAGAAAATGATTCACCCCAAGGTCGCGGTAGTACCGGAAGAAATATGGCAGCCTGACACGCTCGTTGCGCAGAACCGCGACGGCAACGATGTCGTCGCGACGAATATCCGGCGTGCGGTTTCTGACAGCGGTCAATTCGCGTCGTTTGCGGAAAGCGCGGTACCTCAGCCGTTTGCGGCGCAGCCGTAGCCTGTATTTCTCCCAGACGCCCAAGGCGCTCCTTTCGCAGCGAAACCGTCATCGGCCCGCAAGGCTGTATTGGGCTTCTTCTTTAAAGCAGGGTCAACTACCCGCCGCGAAGCTCCTGAATCGGATAGCTTTCGCGACACGCACCCCCGTTCTGTCTGCCCTATTGCGTGAAGGATACTGTCCGCACATCGGTGCGTAAACTCCCCTATGCGCGGGGCACCTTGGCGCGACTCAGCGGTCGTAGTTGCCGCCTTGGTGCCAGCGCCAGGCATCGGCGATCATCGTCGCGATCTTTGACCTTTCCGGCTGCCATCCCAGTTCGCGCCGCGCACGTTCACTGCCGCAGACGAGACTGATGGCGTCGCCGGGTCTCCGGTCACCGTAGATCACCGGTACTTCGCGGTTCGTCACGGCGCGCGAAGCGTCGATCACCTCTCGCACCGTAAATCCGGTGCCAGTTCCGAGGCAGAAAAGCCGGCTGCCTTGCCCCGCCTCGAGCCACCTGAGTCCCGCGACGTGAGCTTCGACAAGGTCCATTACGTGGACATAGTCGCGAACGCACGTGCCGTCGCGCGTCGGATAGTCCGTGCCGAAGACCGTCAGTTCTGGGCGTTTTCCGTCGATCGCATCGAGCATGAGGGGGACAAGATGCGTCTCGGGCCGGTGAAATTCTCCGACCTCGCCCTCCGGATCGGCACCGGCGACGTTGAAGTAGCGGAAGATCACAGAGTTCAGTCCGTGGCTCGCTTCGAAGTCGCCAAGCATCTGTTCGATGGCAAGCTTCGATTTGCCGTACGCGTTGAGCGGTCGCTGAGGTGTCTCTTCGTCAAGCAC
Organism: uncultured Rhodobacterales bacterium; assembly: GCA_965368915.1. Classification (GTDB taxonomy): domain Bacteria; phylum Pseudomonadota; class Alphaproteobacteria; order Rhodobacterales; family Rhodobacteraceae; genus Albidovulum. The sequence goes on from CBDUOT010000007.1 coordinate 6,259, forward strand.
CACACCGTCGAGGTCGCCATAGGTCGCGCAGGTCGATGAAAAGACGAAGTCGCGGCAGCCCGCTGCAATCGTCGCTTCGATAAGGTTCAGAGCGCCAAGAACGTTGATGCGCCAATAGGTGCCCGGATCGCGCATGGCGTCCCCGACCAGGCTGAGGGCAGCGAAATGCATCACTGCGACCGGCTGCCAACGTGCAAAAACCTCGTCGATGCGCGCGCGGTCCGTCAAATCGCCTTCTTCGAAAGGGCCGAACTGTACCGCATCGCGCCACCCGGTCGCGAGGTTGTCAAATGTCACAGGCACGTAGCCCGCGGACTTCAGTACCTTACAGGCGTGAGAGCCGATGTAGCCCGCACCACCCGTAACCAGGATGTGGCGCGTCATGCGTGCTTACTCGGCCGCCTTCTGGATCGCCATCATGCTGATCAGGAAGTTCTGGAACTCGTCACGAAGCTCTTCCCGCGCGAGGCCGAAGGCCACTGTTGCTTGAAGAAAGCCCGCCTTGGAGCCGCAATCGAAACGCTGTCCACGGAAGCGGTAGCCATAGACGTTGTTCGACGCCTTGATCTCGGCCGCGATCGCGTCCGTCAGTTGAATCTCGCCGCCGGCGCCAGACTTCATGGCGTTCAGGTTGTGCATGATCTTTGGCGTCAGGATGTAGCGACCGATAACCGCAAGGTTCGACGGGGCTTCCTTCTCCGCCGGTTTCTCGACCATGCCCTGAACCGACACGATAGAGCCCATGTCGTCCTTGACGTCGAGCACACCATAAGCCGAGGCTTTTTCCATCGGCACTTCCATGGCGGCGACGATGTTGCCGCCGGTTTCGGCATAGGCTTCGACCATCTGCTCGAGGCAGGGCTTTTCCGCCGCGATCACATCGTCGGGCAGAATCACCGCGAAAGGCTCGTCGCCGACAAGACGCCGGGCGCACCAAACGGCGTGGCCAAGGCCAAGCGCCTTTTGCTGGCGGATATAGGCGATCGCGCCCGAATCCATATTCGTCATCTTCAGCAGGTTGAGAAGGTCTTTCTTGCCCTTGCGGCGAAGCTCGGCCTCGACCACCGGTGCGGCGTCGAAGTAATCCTCAAGCGCGGATTTGCCGCGTGAGGTCACGAAGATGAACTCCTTGATGCCCGCCGCGCGCGCCTCGTCGATCGCGTATTGAATCAGCGGCCGGTCGACGAGCGTCATGATCTCTTTGGGAATGGATTTCGTCGCGGGTAGGAACCTGGTTCCGAGTCCGGCGACCGGAAAAATCGCTTTCGTCACTTTACGCTTCATAACACCACCGTTTCGTTCCGTGCCGGCTGCCTGGCGGGCCGCACCGTCGCATTGAAATTCATAACAATCCAACCTCTACGACAAGCATATGGCTATTTTGTGCAAAGTCAGTGAGCTTTCGCATAAAAACGCGCCTGTCCGGCAACCGTAGGTGGATAGGCGCTCATATAGTAGTCATGAAAACCCGACGTAGAGGCGATTTAGTGATTGTTCAGGGGTGCGGGACAATTCGTCACGCCGGCTTCGTTAGGTGATACCCATCGCCGCAAGCATGGCTTCGATTCGCGGAACATCTTCTGGATTGTTGAGCTCCCAGAACTGCCGCCCCCGCGCCTCGACCTCGACGCAAAGAACCTGCCGCCCGGACTCGAGGAAGCGAAGTTGCTCCAGTCCTTCCAGCCCTTCGAGAGGCCCGGCGTCCCAGGCCGGATACGCGGCGAGCGCATCGGGCCGGTAAGCATAGACACCGACGTGGTGATAGACAGGCGTCGGCGCATCGTCGGCATAAGTCTTTCCCGTGTACGGAACCACTTCCTTTGAGAAGTAGAGTGCGTGGCGATTGGTGTCGAACACAGCAGTCGTCCCGCCCACGCGGCCCGCGCGGCGATCCGCAAGCAGCCCGTTCAGCGCCCGGCCATCGCATTGCAGAACGGGCGTTGCGATGTCGGCACCGCTGTCCCGTGTCAGCCCCTCGACGAGCGCTTCGACAAACCAGTGCGGCGTCAGCGGCGCATCGCCCTGAAGGTTCACGACGATCTCATAACCACCGCCCAGCGCCGCGTGCGCTTCGGCGCAGCGCTCCGTCCCGTTGCCGCAATGCTCGGATGTCATCACGACTTCGGCGCCAAAGCTTTCCGCTTCGGCCCGGATACGGTCGTCATCGGTTGCTACGACGACCTTGTCAGCGCCCGTAACCAGCATGGCCGCTTCCCAGCTGCGGCGGATCAGCGTGCGCCGCTCTCCGTCCGCGCCCTTCAGCGCCACGAGCGGCTTGCCGGGGTAACGGCTGGAGGCATAGCGCGCCGGGATGACGATCAGAACGCTCATTCCTTCACCAGAAGAACGCCGGGCGCAAAGGCGATGAAGAACGGGTTTTCGAAACCTGGCTTGCCGTAGGTGAATGGCGTGTGGTCGTCGAAGCGGACGACTTCCCCGCCCGCGCCGCGCAGGACCGCGTCGCCCGCCGCCGTGTCCCATTCCATGGTCCGGCCAAGCCGGGGATAAAGATCGGCCTCGCCCGAGGCGATCAGGCAGAACTTCAAGCTCGATCCCGCGCTGGTCATGTCGCGCACCGCGTAGCGACCGATATATTCGTCCGTCGCCTGATCGCGGTGCGATTTCGACGCCACCACCATCAAGCCGCGATTGTCCGGCATCGACACCGACAGCGGCGTAACTTCACCCGGCTCGTCCTTGTCGAACGGAGTCGTCTCCTCGACCGACCGGCCATCTGCGAGCGTGTAGAACAGTCGCCCCTTGGCCGGCGCATAGACGACGCCGCGCAGTGGAACGCCGTTTTCGACATAGGCGATGTTGACGGTGAAATCGCCGCGCCGCTGCACGAACTCCTTCGTGCCGTCCAGTGGATCGACGATGAGAAATGTCGACGCGTCCTGACCGTGGGTCGAAGACTGCTCCTCGGTCACGAGCGCGACTTCGGGGAAAGCCTTTGACAGCCCTTCCGAGATAAGCGCGTCGGCAGCTTCGTCTGCATCCGTGACTGGGCTGTCATCGGACTTGGACCGCACATCGAAATCAGGCGAGTCGTAAATCTCCATGATCTTGTCGCCGGCCAGCAGCGCGAGACGACGCATGACCCTGGTCAGTTCTTCGAAATCCAATGCATCCCTCCAATGCGGCCCGAGTTGATCGGCCTAGCGGTTAACCTTATGATGACCCGCTAAGAGAACGGCAAGATTCTCAGGCGAAAAAAGGCGCGTCAACAAGGCGTATCGGCGGAAGCGGCAGATCCATGTTCACAGTCGAAAGAAAAAAGTCAGGACTGACCGCGTCCCTGAACGTGATGGAGCTGATCTATCACAACACGGTGCGTTCGATCCGCAAAGGTCATCGCCATGCATTGCTGGGTCTCGTAGTGAACATCCTTCAGACGGTGATCCTCGTCCTCGTGTTCTACTTCATGTTCGACGTGCTCGGCCTGAGAGGGAACGCGATCCGTGGCGATTTCGTGCTGTTCCTGTTCTCTGGCATCTTCCTCTACATGACCAACATTAAGGCGCTGGGCGCGGTCGTCTCGGCCGAAGGGCCGACTTCGGCGATGATGCTGCACGCGCCGATGAACACTGCCATCGCCATCGGATCGGCCGCGCTTGCTTCGCTCTACATACAGATCCTTTCCGTCGCGGTCGTGCTCGGCGTCTATCACATGGCCTTCACACCCGTCGAAATCCTCGACCCGATCGGGGCATTGGGGATGCTGCTGCTCGCCTGGCTGAACGGCGTCGCCGTCGGAATGGTCGCGCTTGCCCTTCAGCCGTGGTGGCCGTCCTTCGTCGGCCTCGCCCGGTCGATCTACACGCGCGTCAACATGCTCGCCTCTGGCAAGATGTTCGTCGCGAACGCCATGACCTACACGATGGTCGCCATGTTCGACTGGAATCCGCTGTTCCACATCATCGATCAGGCAAGGGGCTATACGTTCATCAACTACAGCCCCTTCAAGACATCGCTCGAATATCCGATCTACGTCACGATCGCGCTGCTGATGCTTGGGCTGATGGGCGAATATTACACGCGCCGCCGCGTCTCCGTCAGCTGGACCGCGGGGCGCTAGTCAACCACCCTGAGCGTCAGGTTGATCCGACCGCCCTTTGGCAGAAGAGTCGAGGTGCCAAGCGCGATCCGGTCCACGCCGTGATAGGCAAGCCGCGCCTCGCCTCCGAGCAGCAGGACATCGCCCGAACGCAGCCAGAAGCTTTCGGTCGGCCCACCGCGCTCTGTCCCTCCGATCCGGAATCGCGCATCGTCGCCCAGACTGATCGAAAGCACGGGCCAGGTGAAATCAGCCTCGTCCCGATCCTGGTGCAGACCCATGCGCGCAGGTCCGGCGTAGAAATTCACAAGGCAGCAATCTGGATCGCGCCCGCGCCCCACGATCTGCCGCCAGACGGCAAGCACCCGGTCGGGAATGGGCGGCCATTCCATGCCGTCAGGATGCCGGTCCGCGTATCGATAGCCTTTGCGATCGGTGATCCAGCCATAGCGCCCGGCTGCGGTCATGCGCACCGACATCGGCTTGCCCCAAGGCGTCACCGGCTGGACAAGTGGCGCGGCCTCGACAACGGCGCGAATGTCCTCCACCAGCGCTTTCTGGGCGGCCAAATCCACATGCTCGGGGTAAAGCGCCGCGCCCCGGATGGTGGTGGCGGGCTGCACTCTGGCGCCGTCCTCATCGGGTTCCAAAGAATTTTCCAATGGTTTTCCCTGTTTTTCGCACGATCAGCCCGCTTGCAGCACTCCTGACCCCTCCTTATATACCCCTCGAAGCAGGTCGGCAGGGTCCGACCGAAAATTTGGGATCGGGGCCAGGGGCCGCAATCGGACCTGACCCTTTATCATCGCCGAAGGAAAGGTAGCACATATGGCTAAAGTCATCGGGATCGACCTCGGGACCACGAACTCCTGCGTCGCGATCATGGACGGAGCGCAGCCGCGCGTCATCGAAAACTCTGAAGGGGCTCGCACGACTCCCTCCGTTGTCGGCTTCACCGACAGCGAACGCCTCGTCGGCCAGCCGGCCAAGCGTCAGGCAGTCACCAACCCCACGAACACGGTTTTCGCCGTCAAGCGTCTGATCGGACGCCGCATCACTGACGCGGAAGTCGAAAAGGACAAGAAACTCGTCCCCTACAACATCGTCGACGGTGGCAACGGTGACGCCTGGGTGGAAGTGAAGGGCGACAAGTACAGCCCCGCGCAGATCTCTGCCGTGATCCTTCAGAAAATGAAGGAAACGGCTGAATCCTACTTGGGCGAAGAAGTTACGCAGGCCGTCATCACGGTTCCCGCCTATTTCAACGACGCCCAGCGTCAGGCCACGAAAGACGCCGGAAAGATCGCCGGCCTCGAAGTGCTGCGCATCATCAACGAACCGACGGCGGCCGCACTCGCCTACGGGCTCGACAAGAAGGAAACCAAGACGATCGCGGTCTACGACCTCGGCGGCGGTACCTTCGACATCACGATCCTCGAAATCGACGACGGCCTCTTCGAAGTGAAGTCGACGAACGGCGACACGTTCCTTGGCGGTGAAGACTTCGACATGCGCATCGTGAACTACCTCGCCGAGGAGTTCAAAAAAGAGCATGGCGTCGACCTGACCGGCGACAAGATGGCGCTTCAGCGTCTGAAGGAAGCGGCCGAGAAGGCGAAGATCGAGCTTTCGTCGAGCCAGCAGACCGAGATCAACCAGCCGTTCATCTCGATGGACAAGAACACTGGCACGCCCCTGCACATGGTCACGAAACTGACCCGGGCAAAGCTGGAAAGCCTCGTGAACGACCTCATCAAGAAGTCGATGAAGCCCTGCGCCGACGCCCTGAAGGATGCAGGACTGTCGAAGGGTGACATCGACGAGGTCGTCCTGGTCGGCGGTATGACGCGGATGCCGAAGGTCATCCAGGAAGTCACCGCCTTCTTCGGGAAAGAGCCGCACAAGGGTGTGAACCCGGACGAGGTCGTGGCGCTTGGCGCGGCGATTCAGGCCGGCGTTCTGCAGGGCGACGTGAAGGATGTGGTCCTTCTCGACGTGACCCCGCTGTCGCTTGGCATTGAAACGCTGGGTGGCGTCTTTACCCGACTCATCGACCGCAACACGACGATCCCGACCAAGAAGGGCCAGATCTTCTCGACCGCCGAAGACAACCAGAACGCCGTGACGATCCGGGTCTTCCAGGGTGAGCGCGAAATGGCCGCCGATAACAAGCTGCTCGGCCAGTTCAACCTTGAGAACATTCCGCCCGCGCCGCGCGGCATGCCTCAGATCGAGGTGACCTTCGACATCGACGCGAACGGCATCGTTCACGTGGGTGCCAAGGACAAGGGCACCGGCAAAGAGCAGAAGATCACGATCCAGGCCTCTGGCGGTCTCTCGGACGAAGAGATCGAAAAGATGGTCCGCGACGCCGAGGCGAATGCCGAAGGCGACAAGCAGCGCCGCGAACTGGTGGAAGCCAAGAACCAGGCAGAAAGCCTGATCCACTCGACCAAGAAGGCGCTCGAGGATCATGGCGACAAGGTCGACAGCTCCACCGTCGAGGCGATCGAACTGGCCGTCGGCGCGCTTGAAGAAGCCCTGAAATCCGAGGATGCGGGCAAGATCAAGGGCGGCATCCAGAACGTCACCGATGCGTCGATGAGACTCGGCGAGGCGATCTACAAGGCCGAACAGGCCAAGGCCGGCCAAGGCGGCGAGGAAGAAGAAGAGGCTCCGCGCGGTGTCGACGACGACATCGTGGATGCCGATTTCGAAGACCTCGGCGACGACAAAAAGCGTAACTGACGCATTCGGAACTGATTGGCCGGCCTGACTTCGGTCGGGTCGGCCTACGCGTTCCCGAGAAGGTGAAGAATGGCGAAACGCGATTTCTACGACGTTCTGGGCGTATCGCGCGGCGCGTCCGCGGAAGAGATCAAGAAGGCCTATCGCGCCAAGGCGAAAGAGCTGCATCCTGATCGCAACAAGGAAAATGTGAACGCCGAGTCCGAGTTCAAGGAAGTGAACGAGGCCTATGACGTTCTGAAGGACGACACGCGCAAGGCGGCCTATGACCGCTTCGGCCACGCTGCCTTCGAAGGCGGCATGGGCGGCGGTCCGCGCGGCGGACAGGGTTATGGCCAGCAGGGCGACTTCGCCTCTGCGTTCTCAGACGTATTTGAAGACCTGTTCGGCGACTTCATGGGCGGGCGCGGAGGCGGCGGTCCCGGTCGCCAGCGCGCGCAGCGCGGTTCGGACCTGCGCTACAACCTGCGTGTCACGCTGGAAGAGGCTTACGCCGGCGTCCAGAAATCCATCACCGTGCCGACCTCGGTGTCCTGCGCGTCCTGCAGCGGCACTGGCGCTGCGGGCGGAACCGAACCGCAAAGCTGCCCGACCTGTTCAGGCATGGGCAAGGTGCGCGCCCAGCAGGGCTTCTTCACGGTTGAGCGGACCTGTCCAACCTGTGGCGGGCTTGGCCAGACCATCAAGAACCCCTGCAAGGAGTGTCACGGCGCGGGCCGTGTCGAAAAAGAACGGCAGCTCTCGGTCAACATCCCCGCCGGCGTGGAAACCGGCACCCGCATCCGGCTTGCCGGCGAGGGTGAGGCGGGCATGAGGGGTGGTCCGACGGGCGATCTCTATATCTTCATTGAGGTTCGGGAACATCCTCTGTTTCAACGCGAGGGCGTGAACCTTTACTGCCGCGTTCCGGTTTCGATGACTGCCGCGGCACTTGGCGGGGAGGTCGAGGTTCCGACCATTGATGGCGGCCGTAGTCGGGTGAAGATCCCATCCGGCGCTCAGACGGGCAAGCAGATGCGGCTGCGCGGCAAGGGTATGCCGGCGCTTCGCGGCGGCGGGGCCGGAGACATGCTGATCGAAATCGCGGTCGAGACGCCTGTGAACCTCACGTCGCGCCAGAAAGAGATTCTGCGCGAGTTTGAACGCCTGTCCGAGGACAACAACCCTGAAGGGTCGTCCTTCTTCTCCAAAGTCCGGAGTTTCTGGGACAGCATGAAGGGGTAAGACGGGCAGGGAAACGCTCTGACGGAGGGTTTCCCTGTCGTACGCACCCTGCGCAAGCGGCGGTCCGGAAGAGCCGGTCCGCTAATGAGGCGGGTTTGAAGCCACTCCGCCCGGCGCTGTTAACCAATCTTTCACCATGAAGCGCGACTCTCCCGGCATGTGCCCGACTCGCGCCTTTCATGAAGCCCCGATGCCGCTCTTTGAAGGCGACGAAGCATCTGAAGCGACCTTGCCGGAAGGCAGGATCCCGTCCTATATCAAGGACCACAGGCGAAGGCTGCGTACCCGCTTTATGGACGGCGGCGCGGCAGCCATGCCCGATTACGAGCTTCTGGAAATGGTGCTCTTCGCGGTCCCGCGGCAGGACACGAAGCCCATCGCCCGGGCCCTCATCGACACGTTCGGCGATTTCGGACGGGTGATCTCTGCCCCGCCTGAACGTCTCCGCGCGGTCAAGGGGGTGGGTGAGGCTGTCGTCGTCCAGTTGAAGCTTGTCGAAGCCGCCGCGCATCGGCTGGCGCGATCGAAGGTCCTGAACCGCCCGGTCCTGTCATCCTGGGCGCAACTTCTGGAGTACTGTCACACCTCGATGTCGCTGCGAGAGACCGAGCAGTTCCGCATCCTTTACCTCGACCGCAAGAACGTCCTGATCGCCGATGAGGAACAGGCGCGCGGCACGGTGGATCACGTCCCCGTCTATCCGCGCGAAGTGGTCAAACGGGCGCTGGAACTGAACGCGAGCGCCCTTATCCTCGTGCACAACCACCCTTCGGGCGATCCCACGCCTTCGGATCAGGACGTCGCGGTAACCGCGCAGATCCGGCAGGCGGCAGAGGTCATGGGAATCTCGCTGCACGACCACTTGATCATTGGCAAATCGCGCGAGCTTAGTTTCCGTTCTGAAGGCTATCTGTAGGGCGGCTCAGTTGTCGCCGAGCGCCACCGTCAGGTCCGGCGGCGCAGCCTGCGTGAGGTCTAGCGCAAGGTAATCGCCTACGGCGTCGCAATCAGGCATCGCGAAGCTGACCTCGGAAGCCTCGGGCTCACCGTCGGGACGCACCCGAAGCGTTTGGCCCGTAATCGTCTGGCCGCAATTGCCTTCGGTCACGACAGCTTCAAGCACGAGCGCGTCGAGCTTCGTGCCCTCGGGCGCGGTGTAGACCTCTGCCAGCATCGGCTGCTCGATCTCGGAATCGCCAAGTAGGGTCAGGAATCCGCCCAGAGACGTCGCGCGGCCGCGCGGATGCGCCGACGACACATGGCCAGCCTCTCCGAACGTCGCGCCGTTTTCGTAAGCATTCAGATGCAGCGCATCGGGGCCTTCCCACTGGACGGCGACGCGGGACAACGCATCGAGGCCGCTTACGGACTGCTGCGCGCTCACCTTTTCACCGGAACCGAAGTGGACCTCTACAAGAGCCTCGCTTGCCATAGCGGGCATCACCAGCTCCATTTCGCCGCCGATATCGGTCGCGACTGCGAAGTTCAATCCAGCATGGCTGACCCTTACGCTCTCGTTCGGGTAGCAGGAAGCCGTCAGTGCAAGCTTGAGCATGGCGCGCGCACCTGGTTCGAGAGTCATCGTCGAAGGCGTGCACGCGATTCCGAACACGCTATAGGCCGCATCAGCATCTGTTTCGGGCCGCTCATAGCGCGAATCCAGCGCATCCATCCGCGCAGCCAGCACTTTGGCAGGCGAGAATGGGCTTGGCTGGACAGCCGGAAAGTCGGGCAGTGTTTTAATCAAGGTATCCGTCTTGGAAGCCGCGGTGAGAACTGCGGCGCTGAACGCCGTTTCGGCGGCGCTCGATTGCACGACAGGCGCGGCAATAATGTCAGGGGCCTTCACTTGATTGACCGCAACAGCCGGGGCAGGGGCGGGCGCAGCCTGAGGCGCCTTCGCCTCACGCACACCCTGAAGCCGCTCGCTGATGATATCGCCGTTCTGCATTAGGTGGCCGGTCGCGGCCGCCAGAAAGAAGGTCGTACCAACCATTACCGCTCTACGCTTCACCTGCATCGAACTCTCCGCAAACATCCCACGTTAATGGATAGAGAACGATCGGGGCATCGCCATGACCGAAGCTTGACGTTTACGTTAGGTAAGTAGACGTTACCGCACGACTTTATATAGCGCTAAGTCTGCCAAACTACGCGATATCGTGAGTCTCTCTCCACGCGAACCCGGTCACACGCCACAATTGCGCCACGAATCGGCCAGCACAAAGTTGACGTTCGGACCCGCCCTGAGGACTCAGGCGAGGCGACCGTGGCAGTGCTTGAACTTGTCGCCGGATCCGCACGGGCAGGGGTCGTTCCGCCCCGGATTGCCCCAGGTTGTCGGGTCGGTTTCGTCGAAACCTTCGACAAGCGGCGTCTTCGGCGCTTCGGGTTCGATGGGCGCTGCCTGACGCTCGGCCATCTGGCGCATCATCGCAGCCTGCTCCTCTTCGGACATCGGCCGCACATGAGCAAGCTTCTGAGTCACGTCGGAGCGCAGGCTATCCAGCAAACCTTCGAAAAGCGCGAATGCCTCGGTCTTGTATTCCGACAGCGGGTCGCGCTGCGCATAACCGCGGAAACCGATGACAGACCGAAGGTGTTCGAGAGTCACGAGATGCTCGCGCCATTTCGCATCGATCGTTTGCAGCAGGAACTGCTTTTCGATCTGGCGCATCGTCTCTGCACCGAACTTCTCGGTCTTCTCCGCCATGGCCTCGTCGGACGCCGAGTAGAGCCTTTCGCGCACCACGTCCTGATCCACGCCGTCCTCTTGCGCCCAGTCGATGACGGGCAGGTCGAGGGCCAGCTTCTCCATCAGTGCGGCATATAGGCCTTCGGCGTTCCACTGGTCCGCGTAGCTCTTGGGTGGCATGAACTCGTCGACGAGATCGTCTATGACCTCGTGGCGCATATCCTGCGTGATCTCTTCGAGGTCGTCGGCTTCCATGATTTCCAGCCGCTGCGAGAAGATCACCTTGCGCTGATCGTTCATCACGTCGTCGAATTTCAGAAGCTGCTTGCGCATGTCGAAGTTGCGGCCTTCGACCTTCGCCTGCGCTCGCTCAAGCGACTTATTCACCCATGGGTGAATGATCGCCTCGCCCTCTTTCATACCGAGCGACGAGAGCACCTTTTCCAACTTGTCGGACCCGAAGATCCGCATCAGGTCGTCTTCGAGGCTCAAGTAGAACGACGACCGCCCGGGATCGCCCTGCCGGCCCGAACGACCGCGAAGCTGGTTGTCGATGCGCCGGCTTTCGTGGCGTTCGGTGCCCAGAACGAACAGGCCGCCGGCCTCAAGCACCTTCGCCTTCTCCTCGGCATGTTCGGCCTCGATTTTCGCACGCAGCTCGTCAGGATGCGCGTCCGGGTTGGCGGCCAGCGCCTCCATGACCGTCATCTCGACATTGCCGCCTAGCTGAATGTCGGTGCCGCGACCGGCCATGTTGGTCGCGATCGTCACGGCACCGAGCTTACCGGCATCGGCGACGATCTTCGCTTCTTGCTCGTGCTGGCGGGCGTTCAGCACATTGTGCACCACGCCGTCTTTCTTGAGCATCTCACTCAGCATCTCGGACTTCTCGATCGAAGTCGTACCGACGAGGATCGGCTGACCCTTGGCGTTCGCCATCTTGATGCGGCGCACGATGGCGTCGTACTTCTCGCGGGCCGTGCGGTAGACCTGATCGTGGTCGTCCTTCCGCGCGATCGGCTTATTGGTCGGAACCTCCACCACGCCAAGGCGGTAGATGTCCATGAATTCCTCGGCTTCGGTCGCCGCGGTGCCGGTCATGCCCGCGAGCTTTTCGTAAAGCCGGAAGTAGTTCTGGAAAGTGACGGAGGCGAGCGTCACGTTCTCGGGCTGGATGGTCACGCCCTCTTTCGCTTCGATCGCCTGGTGAAGACCGTCGGACAACCGCCGGCCCGGCATCATCCGGCCGGTGAATTCGTCGATCAGAACGATCTCGTCGTTCCGCACGATGTAATGCTGATCCTTCTGGAACATCTTGTGCGCACGCAGCGCCTGGGTCACGTGGTGAACGACCGTCGTCGATTCCGGGTCGTAAAGCGTTTGGCCCTCAGGCAAGACGCCCGCCGCAAGCAGCGTCTGTTCCAGATACTCGTTACCGGCCTCGGTGAACGTCACGCTCCGGTTCTTTTCGTCGACCTTGAAGTGTTCGTCCGCAAGCCCGGGAATGTACTTGTCGAGCGTCACGTAAAGCTCGGACCGATCCTCGCTGGGGCCGGAGATAATCAGGGGGGTCCGCGCTTCGTCGACCAGGATCGAGTCGACTTCGTCGACGATCGCGAAGTAGTGGCCCCGCTGCGACATTTCCTCGATCGAGTTGCGCATGTTGTCGCGCAGGTAGTCGAAGCCAAGCTCGTTGTTGGTCGCATAGGTCACGTCGGCCTTGTAGGCCGCACGCTTTTCTGCGGCGTCCTGGAACGGGTAGACGACGCCGACCGTCAGGCCCAGCGCGTTGTAAACCTTGCTCATCCATTCCGCGTCACGCTTCGCGAGGTAGTCGTTGACGGTGACGATGTGGACCCCGCGGCCCGTCAGCGCGTTCAGATAAGCCGGGAAGGTCGCGACCAGCGTCTTGCCTTCACCCGTCTTCATCTCTGAAATGTTGCCCTGATGCAGGAAGATCCCGCCCTTGAGCTGAACGTCGAAGGCCCGAAGCCCGAGTGCGCGCTTCGCGGCCTCGCGGCAGTTGGCGAAAGCTTCCACCAGAACCGAGTCAAGGCTTTCGCCTTTTTGGACGCGATCCGAGAGCTCCTGCGTCTTTTCCTTGATCCCCTCGTCCGTGAGGTTCTGGAACTCGGACTCGAGCGCGTTAATCTTGTCCACAAGCGGGCGAACCGACTTGATCTTGCGGTCATTCGGCGTGCCGAAAACCTTTTTCGCGATAGTTCCGAGGCCCAGCATGCTTACTCCGCGCGGGTTCGACTGATCATGTCCCGAAGAAACGCGGCCTTGCCGCCACTCCGCCATCGGCCTAGATACGGCGACGGAAGCTTATGCGGCACGGCCCTTCCGGGACCCATCGCGATGTAAGGGGCCGCCGTCAGATAGTCAACGCCGCGCCCGTTCGCGGTCAAAAACGGAGTTGTCACGATGCTTAAACCGCTCACTTACCTTGGCGCCGCTGCGCTTTCGCTGGCTCTCGCGGGCCCGACCGCAGCCGAGGAACCGTCGGCGGATACCGTCGTGGCCACCGTAAATGGCACAGAAATCACGCTCGGCCACATGATCGCGCTGCGTGACACATTGCCGCCGCAGTACTTGCAGCTTGAGGATCAGGTGCTGTTCGACGGCATTCTCGACCAGATCATCCAGCAAACAGCTTTGGCAGAGTCGCTTGAGGGCGATCTCTCGGGGCGTGACCAACTCATGCTCGATAACCAGCGCCGCGCCTATTTGGCGGGTGCAGCGCTTGACAGTACCGCAGAAATGGCCGTGACGGACGAAGCGATCCAGAAGGCGTATGACGAACGTTACGCGGATGCCGAGCCATCGATGGAGTTCAGCGCGGCGCACATCCTGGTTACGTCCGAAGAAGAAGCGCAAGCCATCAAGGAAGAGCTTGAGGGCGGTGCCGATTTTGCCGCGCTTGCCAAGGAAAAGTCGACCGGACCCTCTGGCCCGAACGGCGGAGACCTTGGCTGGTTCGGCCCCGGCATGATGGTTCAGCCCTTCGAGGAAGCCGTGCTTGCACTTAAGCCGGGCGAGATCTCCGACCCTGTCGAAACGCAGTTCGGCTGGCACGTCATCAAGCTGAACGAAACGCGCAACGCAGAGGCGCCCGCGCTTGACGATGTGCGCGAAGACCTTTCTGGTGAACTTCGCGGAAACGCAATCGAAGCGAAGGTGAATGAACTCACCGGCGCCGCCGAAGTCGTCAAATCGGTCGAGGGGATCGATCCGGCCGTTTTGAAGAATGCTGATCTGATCGACAACTGACCCCTGCCACCCGAGGGAGGTACGGCACATGGCCAAGAAGAAGAGCGACTGGAAAGCCGAAGCGAAGAAGCTGAAGGGCAAGGTCGAAAAGCTTCGCAAGAAGCTGGAACGTGGCGTGCTTCCCGCTGTCGAAGAACGTGTCGGGGCTGCCGTCGAGGCGGTGTCCGATACGGCCGAGAAGGTTGCGGCCGGGGTCAAAAAAAAGCTGAACCCGGTCTCTCCGCTTGCGCCCAAGGGCGGTTTTCCTGCTCTGCCGCGCATCGCGGGCGTTGAATACTCTACGGTGGCGGCTGGCGTGCGCTACGCGGGCCGCACCGACGTCATGCTGGCGCGGCTCGCCCCCGGCACAACCATCGCCGGCGCCTTCACCCGTTCAGCTACGCGGGCAGCCTCCGTGCTCGATTGCGAGGCAAAGCTGAAGGCGAAGACCGGGCCCAAGGACGGCGCCGCGATTGTCGTCAATTCCGGCAATGCAAACGCCTTTACAGGCGCCTTGGGTCAAGCCTCCGTCGATGCGGTGGCTGAGGCGGCGGCCAAGGCGCTGGGCGTCCCTGCCAGCCGTGTCTTCACCTCGTCCACCGGGGTCATCGGTGAACCTCTGCCACATGACCGGATCGTCGCGAAGCTCGGCGAGTTGAAGGACGGTCTCGACGCCGACGGGATCGAACAGGCCGCGCGGGCCATCATGACGACCGACACCTTTCCGAAGGGCGCGACTGCCGAAATAGCGGGCGATGGTGGCAAGATCCACATCGCGGGTATCGCGAAGGGTTCGGGCATGATCGCGCCCGACATGGCGACAATGCTCGTCTATATTTTCACCGATGCGAAAATTTCTCAGCCGCAGCTTCAAAAGATGGTGTCGCGCCAGCTTGGGTCGACCTTCAACGCGATCACCGTGGACAGTGACACCTCTACGTCTGATGCGCTGATTGTCGCCGCGACCGGCAAGTCGCGCGCCAAACCCATCACCGATCTCCGCTCAAAGGTCGCGAAGGAATTCGAGGCGGCGCTGCACTCCGTGATGCTCGACCTCGCGCATCAGGTCGTGCGCGACGGCGAGGGTGCGACGAAATTCGTCGAGGTCCGGGTCACCGGTGCGGCGAACGCGGCGGATGCACGCCGTGCCGCGCTGGCCATCGCCAACTCGCCGCTCGTCAAGACCGCACTCGCGGGCGAGGATGCGAACTGGGGCCGCGTCGTGATGGCCGTTGGGAAATCCGGCGCCAAAGCCGACCGCGACCGCATGTCGATCCGCTTCGGCGAGCATCTTCTGGCCGAGAATGGCTGGCGCAGCCCCGACTACAGCGAAGAGGCTGCCTCGGCTTACATGAAGAACGATGAACTGCTGATCGAGGTCGACCTCGGCATGGGCCGCGCCGCGCAATCGGTTTGGACCTGCGACCTCACGCACCGTTACATCGACATCAACGCCGACTATCGTTCGTGAAATGCGTTCTCGTTTCGGCCGTGGCGTTGATCGACGCCGACGGGCGTGTACTTCTTGCCCAGCGACCAAAGGGCAAGTCGATGGCGGGGCTGTGGGAGTTTCCGGGCGGTAAGGTTGAAGCGGGAGAAACGCCCGAAGCCGCGCTGATCCGCGAGCTGCATGAAGAGCTCGGGATCGATACATGGAAAAGTTGTCTTGCACCCCTTACCTTCGCAAGCCACGCCTATGACGATTTCCACCTGCTGATGCCGCTTTTCGCCTGTCGCCGCTGGCAGGGCGTTCCGCATCCGCGCGAAGGCCAGGAGCTCGCCTGGGTCAAGCCGGCGGACTTGCGCAATTACCCGATGCCGCCGGCGGATTTGCCGCTGATACCCGTTCTACGCGACTGGTTGTAGAACTCGGCGCACTAAAAACACTTAATAGTTGTAGCAGTTTACGGCCGACTCACCGGAGGTTGGTCAAATATTGTTTCCAATTCTTAAAGATTATGGCAACAATTTGTCGTGCAAGATTGGAAATGCGTTAACGAGTGTCCGCTAATCACATGGCAGCCCGCATTTGGGGGGATACATCGCGATGCTGCGCACCATCACTCTCGGAAGTTGTGTTTCCGTTCAGGGGACGTTTGAACGGCAACTCGAAAACGGGATGATCCTCGTCAGGGTCGGAAAGCTCTTGTTCGCAGGAATCCCGGTCGGCAAGAAAGCCGCTTGAAGCTCAGGCAGTTAGCTTGATGAAGAATAAGCAAGGGGGCCAATTCGGCCCCCTTCTTACTAGCTGAGCTTGCGTTCGATCTCTTCGCGCTCGAAGATTTCGATGACATCGCCCGGGCGAACGTCCTCGTAGTTCTCGAAGGCCATCCCGCATTCCTGACCGGACTGGACCTCTTTGACTTCGTCCTTGAAGCGCTTGAGGGTCTTCAGTGTGCCTTCGTGGATCACGACGTTGTCGCGCAGCAGGCGGACACCCGCCGATCGGCGCGCGACACCTTCCGTGACAAGGCAACCCGCGACCTTGCCGACGCCAGAGACCTTGAAGACCTCCTTGATCTCGGCATAGCCGATGAAGTTTTCGCGGATTTCCGCAGAAAGCAGACCGGAAGCCGCGGCCTTCACGTCATCTACGAGGTCGTAGATGACCGAGTAGTAGCGGATCTCGACGCCCTTCTGATTGGCCGCCGCGCGCGCCGGCGCATTCGCCCGCACGTTGAATCCGATGACCGGAGACTGGCTTGCTTCGGCAAGACCGATGTCAGATTCGGTGATCGCACCCACGCCATAATGCAGGACCCGGACGCGCACCTCTTCGTTGCCGATCTTTTCCATCGCCTGAACAATCGCCTCGGCCGAACCTTGGACGTCCGCCTTCACCACGATCGGCAATTCGGTGACGTTCTTGTCTTCCTTGGCCTTCGCCATCAGCTGTTCGAGCGTGGTCGCCGCGCCCGCTGCGGCGCGCTTGTCCTTCGCCGCCTGCTCGCGGTAGTCGGCGATTTCGCGCGCCTGGGCTTCCGTCTCGACAACGTTCAGAACGTCGCCCGCTTCGGGCGTACCGTTCAGGCCCAGCACCTCGACCGGAACCGAAGGCCCCGCCTCTTCGACGCGTTCACCCTGGTCGTTGATAAGGGCGCGAACCTTGCCCCACTGCTCGCCGACAACGAAGATGTCGCCCTGCTTCAGCGTGCCATTCTGAACCAGAACGGTCGCAACCGGACCACGGCCCACGTCGAGCTTGGCTTCGATCACCGCACCCATCGCCGCACGCTTCGGATTGGCCTTGAGCTCCAGGATCTCGGCCTGAAGGGCGATCGCTTCGAGAAGCTGATCAAGTCCTTTGCCGGTTGTCGCCGACACCTCAACATCCTGAACGTCGCCTGACATCTCTTCGACGACCACTTCGTGCTGAAGCAGATCGGTCCGCACCTTTTGCGGATTGGCCGAAGGTTTGTCGCATTTGTTGATCGCGACGATCATCGGAACGCCGGCGGCCTTCGCGTGGTTGATCGCTTCGACCGTCTGCGGCATGACCGCATCGTCGGCCGCGACCACCAGGACCACGATATCGGTGACCTGAGCGCCCCGCGCACGCATCGATGTGAAGGCCGCGTGGCCCGGCGTGTCGAGGAAACACAGAATCGCACCCGATTCCGTCTTCACCTGATAAGCGCCGATATGCTGGGTGATACCGCCCGCTTCGCCCGAGACAACGCTCGTCTTGCGGATGGCATCGAGAAGCGAAGTCTTGCCGTGGTCGACATGGCCCATGATCGTGATGATCGGAGGCCGCGGCTGAAGATCTTCTTCGCTGTCCTCGACCGCATCGATGACCTGCTCGACGTCGGAATCCGACACCCGGACCACCTTGTGGCCGAATTCCTCGATGATCAGTTCTGCCGTGTCCGCGTCGATGGGCTGGTTCATGTTGACCATCATGCCCATGTTCATCAGCGACTTGACCACGTCCGCGGCACGCTCGGCCATACGGTTGGCAAGCTCCTGCACGACGATGGTTTCCGGCAGTTGCACGTCGCGCACCTGCTTTTCGGCGCGGACCGACTGGCCAAGCGCTTTCTGGCGCGCACGCTCCTGCTTGCGCTTCATCGCCGCCATGGACCGCTGACGGCCCCCACCGCCCGCCAGAGCTTCGGACAGCGTCAGCTTGCCCGAACGGCGACCTTCGTCGCGACCGGCCTTGCCACGGTTGTCGCGGTCACCACCGCGATTGTCGCGTTCGCGGTCGGTCTTGCGCGGCCCGGTGGACGAAACACCTTTCGTCTCGGCCCGGGCAGCCGCAGCTTCGGCGGCGGCCGGATCGACCGGTGCCTCTTTCGCGGCGGGCTTCTTGAAATCTTCCTTGCGGGCCGCACGAGCTTCGGCCTCTTCGGCGCGACGCGCGTCTTCATCGGCCTTAGCCTTAAGCGCTTCCTCGCGTTCGCGGTCTTCGCGTTCCTTCGCCTCGATCTCGGCGCGGCGGCGCTCCCGCTCTTCTTCGCGCTTGCGCTCTTCCTCTGCCCGCTGCTCGGACTCTTCGGCCTCGCGTGCCTTGGCGGCCTGAAGCGCCTTGAGACGGCGGTCCATTTCTGCGTCCGAGATCCCGGCGGGACGACGCGACGGGTCGCCGGCGCCTCCGCCCGAGGTGCCAGAGGACGACGCCCCCGTTCCCGGCTTCGGCACGACGACGCGCTTGCGCTTCGTCTCGACCACGACATTCTTGGTGCGGCCATGGCTGAAGCTTTGCTTCACCTGACCGGACCGTCCGCCGAGTCCGAGGGTTTTTTTGCCGTCTGTTTCGCTCATGCCGGTCTCAAATCCTTCCCGGCGGATTTTCCGCCGTCAACTTTTCGCAAGCCTGCAAGCTTTGCCGCTTCCTCTACAACACGCTTTGTGAGTCCGCCAGCCGCAAGCGCGCCATGTACCACACTATCTCGGCCAAAGGCCAGCCCAAGCTCCGCGGATGTCAGGCAGCCGAACCATCGGCCTCCTTCGGGCGTCCAGAGCTTGCCCTTACCACGCTCAGAGCCGTCTGTGGCCTGCAGGAGCACCTTAGCCCTGCCCTCGGCCAGCCAGCCCTTCACCTTCTCAAAACCCGCTACCGCAAGGCCAGCCTTACGCGCAAGGGAGATAAGCTCAACCACGCGCTTGGCAACCCCCGCCTCCACCAAATCGGGAAGGCCCTCAGGGACTGTCACGGGAGCTTGTGCAGCACGCGCGAACAGACCCTTTGCAGCCGCCTTCGATATTGCATCCCGATCGGCGGTCACCCACATACCCCGGCCGGGCAGTTTCCCGGCAAGGTCTGGCACGACCAGACCGTCGGGCGACACGACGAAACGGACAAGACCCGCCTTGGGCTGCACGTCACCAGTGACGATGCAGCGCCGTTCGGGGTCATCCCTGTCCTTGTCGCGTCCCCCTCGGGTCATATGCCGTACCTCCGAGGCCCATATCAGGCCTCGGCCTCCTCGCTGGTTTCTTCCTCTTCGCCTTCGGCCGCTTCGGCCTCAAGCTCTGCCGGGTCGACCCAGCCAAGCTGGATACGCGCGGTCATGACGAGGTGCTGCGCCTCTTCAAGGCTCATGTCGAACTTCTCGAGGATGCCCTCGTCCTTCACACGCTCGCCATTCACGGTCGTCCAGCCACCGGCCAGTTCCCAGTCGGCGCAGGTCGCAAAGTCCTCAAGCGTCTTCACGCCGTCATTCGCCAGCGCCTCGATCATCTGTGGCGTCAGACCGTCGAAGCCGATCAGACTGTCCTCGACGCCCAGCGCGCGCGCGGCTTCAAGCGCCTTACGGTTCTGTTCTTCGATCACGTCGCGAGCGCGGGCCTGCAGCTCGTTCGCAGTGCCCTCATCTACGCCTTCGATCGTCACCAGCTCGTCCAGATCGACATAGGCAACCTCTTCGAGGCTCGTGAAGCCTTCCGAAACCAGGAGCTGGGCGAAGAATTCATCGACATCGAGCGCGTCCATGAAGAGCTTCGTGCGCTCGGCGAATTCGGCCTGACGGCGCTGGCTTTCTTCCTCTTCCGTGAGGATGTCGATGTCGAGACCCGTCAACTGCGAGGCAAGCCGCACGTTCTGACCGCGCCGCCCGATGGCGAGCGACAGCTGCTCGTCCGGCACCACGACTTCGATCTTGCCGGCCTCTTCATCGATGACGACCTTCGAGACTTCGGCCGGCTGCAATGCGTTGACGAGGAACGTCGCCTGATCCTCGTTCCACGGAATGATGTCGATCTTCTCGCCCTGAAGCTCGTTCACGACGGCCTGCACGCGTGAACCGCGCATACCGACGCAGGCGCCGACCGGGTCGATGGAGCCGTCATAGGAAATGACGCCGATCTTCGCGCGGCTGCCCGGATCGCGAGCCACCGCCTTGATCTCGATGATGCCGTCGTAGATTTCCGGCACTTCCATCTTGAAGAGTTCGGCCATGAATTGCGGGTCGGTGCGCGACAGGAAGACCTGCGGCCCCCGCGCCTCGCGCCGCACATCCTTGATGTAGCAGCGGATGCGGTCGTTCGGGCGGTAGCTTTCGCGGCCGATCTTCTCGTTGCGGCGCAGGATGCCCTCGCCACGACCGATATCGACGATGATGTTGCCGTATTCCTCGCGCTTGACGATGCCGTTGATGATCGTTCCAGCGCGGTCCTTGAATTCCTCGTACTGGCGGTCACGCTCGGCTTCGCGCACCTTTTGCAGGATGACCTGCTTGGCGGACTGCGCCGCGATCCGGCCCAGATCGACCGGCGGCACTTCCTCGACGAAGGTATCTCCGACCTTGGGGTCGTCGAGATACTGCTTCGCCTGTTCGGCCGTCATCTCTGCCTGGTAGTTCTCCAGTTCCTCTTCCTCGACGACGGTGCGGACGCGAGTGAACGTCGCCCGCCCGGTCTTGCGGTCGATCGCGACGCGGATATCCATCTCGGCGCCGTAACGCGACTTCGCGGCGCGGGCGAGGCTTTCTTCCATCGCTTCGATGACGAGCTCGGGGTCGATCATCTTCTCGCGCGCGACAGCCTCGGCAGTCTGCAGAAGCTCGAGCTGGTTGGCAGAGGTAATGGCCATTTATTCCTCCTCGGAACTTTCTTCTTCGATGTCATCAAACGCGGCTTCGTCAACCTTCTCGGTCGCTTTCTTCTGCCGCAGCATTTCCGTGATCAGCTCGTCGGTCAGGACAAGCTTGGCGTCGGCGAGCCATTCGAACTTCAGCCCGATCGTGCCCTCTTCGATTTCGACCAGCACCTCGTCGCCCTCGGTACCGGCAAGCAGGCCCTTGAACCGCTTGCGGCCCTCGATCAGCTCCGAGGTCTCGATCTTCGCCTCATAGCCCTTCCAGGCGTCGAAATCCTTCAGTCGCGTCAGCGGCCGGTCGATCCCGGGCGACGAGACTTCAAGGTTATACGCATCCTCAATCGGGTCCTCGACATCCATAAGCGCCGAAACCGCGACCGAGATCTTGCCGCAGTCGGAGACGTCGATCCCGCCCTCGGGTTTGTCGGCCATAATCTGCAGAGTCTTGGTGTTCCCGCCCATCAGACGAATGCGCACAAGCTCGTACCCCAGGCCTTCGATGGTCGGGGTCACGATTTCGGCTAGGCGCCGGTCAATGGCAGTTTTTGCGATCAGGTCAGACATGCGTTCAGGCAATAAAAAACGGGCCCTGCGGCCCGCCGTTTCTTTCCGGTGGGCTGCGAGTTTGGACCCCGCAGCACCGCTGTTGAGGCGGATATAGGCGAAGGTGGGCGAGTCTGCAAGCCGAGAGTGATGGAAAGCGTCGATCCGCTGTCCGGCATCCGGCGGGCCGCGATTGGACCGGATCGCTTTCGTTCCCTTGTCCGGCAGGAATCAGCCCTTCAGGTAGCGCGCCATCTCCATCGCGGCGGCCGGGTTGCCCGAGACCTTGAGCTTGCCCATGACCACGCCGGTCATCGGATTGAGCTCACCCTTCAGAAGCTTCTTAAGATCCTCGATGGAAATCCTGATGGTGCAATCGGCCGGGCGATCCTCAAGCGCGACTTCGGTCCGGTCGAGAACCATTATCCCGTCCTCGCCACAGTCGAATTTCAGGCTCTTGTCATTGGCGCTGTTGGCCAGATGGGGCGCGATACGTTCGGCGATCTCGCTAAGGGCAGTACTCATGTCTCGCGCTCCTGTCGTCAACGCGCCATCGATGCCCGGAGATGCCCACCTGGGCAAGCGTTACGGTGCGTCGGCACCTTCCCCGCACAGCGGAGTGCAAGGCTGAAATACGCATGTTCAAAGTATCGAAAGCATTTGGAAACACAGGTTTGGCAGTTCTTTCACGCGAGAAACCGCGTTAAATCTCAGCCCTTCACCCGCGCATTCCGCGTCGCGATCAGCTTCAGCCTGAGGGCATTCAGCCGGATGAACCCTTCGGCATCCTTCTGATCGTAGGCGCCCGCATCCTCTTCGAAGGTCACGTGCTTTTCCGAGTAGAGCGAATGATCCGACCACCGCGCCACGGTCCGCACCGACCCCTTGTAAAGCTTCACCCGAACGGTCCCGGATACATGCTCCTGACTCTTGTCGATCAGGGCCTGCAACATCTCCCGCTCGGGGCTGAACCAGAAACCGTTATAGATCAGCTCCGCATAGCGCGGCATGATGGAATCCTTCAGATGCCCCGCCCCGCTATCGAGCGTGATCTGCTCGATCCCGCGATGGGCCTCCAGAAGCACGGTTCCGCCGGGCGTCTCGTAGATGCCGCGCGATTTCATTCCGACGAACCGGTTCTCGACAAGGTCAAGCCGCCCGACGCCATGCTTGCCGCCAAGTTCGTTCAGCTTGGTGAGGATTTCCGCCGGGCTCATCGCCTCGCCGTTGATCGCGGTGGCATCGCCCTTCTCGAACGTGATCTCCACCATCTCGGGCGCGTCCGGCGCCTCTTCCGGATTAACCGTGCGCTGATAGACGTAATCGGGCGCTTCATCGCCGGGATTTTCCAGCACCTTGCCCTCGGACGATGTGTGCAGAAGGTTCGCATCGACCGAGAATGGCGCTTCACCGCGCTTGTCCTTGGCGATCGGGATCTGGTTCTGCTCTGCAAATTCCAGAAGCCGCGTCCGCGAGGTCAGGTCCCACTCCCTCCACGGCGCGATCACCTTGATATGCGGGTTGAGCGCATAGGCCGAAAGCTCGAAGCGGACCTGGTCGTTGCCCTTGCCGGTCGCACCGTGGGCCACCGCGTCAGCGCCGGTTTCGGCCGCGATTTCCACCAGTCGTTTCGAAATCAAAGGGCGCGCGATAGAGGTGCCGAGCAGGTAAAGGCCTTCGTAAAGCGCATTCGCCCGGAACATCGGGAATACAAAGTCGCGCACGAATTCTTCGCGCACGTCCTCGATGTAGATGTTCTCCGGCTTGATGCCGAGCAACTCGGCCTTCTTGCGCGCCGGATCCAGCTCTTCGCCCTGGCCCAGATCGGCGGTGAAGGTCACAACCTCGCAGCCGTATTCCGTTTGAAGCCACTTGAGGATGATCGAGGTGTCGAGACCGCCAGAATAGGCAAGGACGACTTTCTTAGGCGCGGACATGGGCGGCTCCATCGGTCGGGTGATCGAGCCGCGATTACCGAAGTTTCGGGCGCAGGGCAAGCGACGGGCCGTCGTTCGCTTGACAGGGCGGTGCGTTCATGGCCGAAGGGCCGGCGACAAGGCCCGGAGGACCAGCATGAGCAGTTTTGCCGATCAGGCCCGGAGCGCGACCGAAGCGCTGCGCGATCTTTTTCCGCCGACGCCCCTGCAGCGCAACGACCACCTGTCCGACCGCTATGGCGCAGATATCTGGCTCAAGCGCGAGGATTTGACGCCGGTGCGAAGCTATAAGCTTCGGGGCGCCTTCACCGCGATGCGCAATGTTCTGAGCACGCATCCCGCGCATGGGCATTTCGTTTGCGCGAGTGCCGGGAACCACGCACAAGGCATGGCCTATGCCTGCCGTCATTTCGGCGTTCAAGGCACGGTCTTTATGCCAATCACGACGCCCCAGCAGAAAATCGACAAGACACGGGTCTTTGGCGGCGACAGCATCGAGATCCGGCTGACCGGCGACTATTTCGACCAGACCCTGGCCGCGGCTCAGGCATTCTGTCGCGAAGCTGGCGCGCATTTCCTCTCACCCTTCGACGATGAAGACGTGATCAAGGGCCAAGCGAGCGTCGCAATCGAGATCCTCGATCAGCTTGGCAAGGCACCGGATCTTATCATTCTTCCTGTCGGCGGTGGCGGTCTGGCGGCGGGCGTCACGGGCGTCATGTCGGAACTGTCTGCCGGAACGGAGCTGCGATACGTCGAGCCCTCGGGCGGCGCGAGCCTCGCGGCTGCGATCCAGGCGGGGGAGCCGGTGACGCTCCGCCAACTCAACAGCTTCGTCGACGGCGCGGCCGTGGCGCGAATCGGTAACAAGCCGTTTGCGAGGCTAAAGAACGTGAGCGCCGAAAAACTCATTAACGCGCCCGAGGACCGCATCTGCATCACGATGCTCGAGATGCTGAACGTCGAGGGGATCGTGCTGGAACCCGCGGGCGCGCTTTCGGTCGATGCCTTACCCTCGCTTGCCGAAACGATCCGCGGGCGGACAGTAGTCTGCATTACCTCGGGCGGTAATTTCGACTTTGAACGGCTGCCCGAAGTGAAAGAGCGCGCTCAGCGATATGCCGGATTGAAGAAGTACTTCATCCTGCGCATGCCGCAACGGCCGGGCGCGCTGCGCGAGTTCCTGACGATGCTCGGTCCCGAAGACGACATTGCCCGGTTTGAGTACCTGAAGAAGTCGGCGCGCAACTTCGGTTCCGTATTGATCGGCATCGAGACGAAGAACGCCGAGAACTTTGCCGACCTAAGGCGGAAGCTCGACGAAGCGGCTTTCACGTATCGCGACATCACGGACGACGAGGCCCTGGCAGAATTCCTGATTTAGCCGTGCGAAAAATAATCACGCAGCGGAAATCGTTCGGATGCCCCGGCTCGCCAGTCCGAACAGAAACGCTCCTTTGGAGTCAAAGTAGCAGCTGACAATAGCCATGACGTCTATTCCTTCGGCGCATCCAGACACGGCTCTTCGTTCGCCGTCCTGACAAAGAGCGCCGAACTCTGCAAAGCCGAGATTCCACGCGCCTCCCTTCAAAAAGTGAAAATCCGATTCATACCCATCGGGCTGCGGATCGATCTTCAGGCGGATAACGATTTCCTCTACCTCGTCGAGGAAAAGCTCGACGACTTCAGCGAAGCCAACCTCTCCGATTTCGGACCGCAAATCGTCCACGCGCGACCAGTCAATCATCGCGACCTCCAACTTAGAAACCTAAACAATGGATGCGACGATATACGCAGCAGCTTTCCACGCTGTTAACGCGCGTTTCCGAAACGCGTTCAACGCATCTTAACCGCGCCGGCGTTAGTTCGGGCGCAGGTCCCGCAAGGTTCCGCGAAAGGTTTGCATGGTCACGTCAGTTCCGACCCTCGGCGAAATGGAGGCTCCTGAAGCTGTATCGCGCTCTGTCGAGCGGGTTATGGTGGTCGACGACAGCCGCGTGCAGCGCAAGATTCTAAGCTCCCAGCTGGCGCGCTCTGGTCTTGAAGTCGTGGAGGCGGGAAGCGCTGAAGAAGCGCTCGAAATGTATCGCGAGGCTTTGCCTGACCTCGTGATTTCTGACTGGATGATGCCTGGTATTACCGGAATTGAATTCTGTCAGGCACTCCGTCGTCTCGGGAACGAAAACTATGTCTACTTCATTCTGCTTACCTCCAAATCGGAATCGGCCGAGATCGCGCGCGGCCTCGATGGTGGCGCGGACGATTTTCTGACCAAGCCGGTCAATGGTGATGAGCTGCGCGCCCGCATCGCGGCCGGCGAGCGTATTCTTCGGATGGAGCGTGAGCTGACGGAAAAGAACCGGCTTCTGTCCTCGACGCTCGGGGAGCTGCAGGCGCTGTATGATTCGCTCGACCGAGACTTGATGGAAGCCAAGAAGCTTCAGCAAAGCCTCGTTCGGGAAAGGCACCGCGATTTCGGCAATTCTGAAGTTACCCTGCTTCTACGACCGTCTGGCCATGTCGGTGGTGACCTCGTCGGCTTCTTTCCCATCAACAATGAACGCGTCGGGCTATTCGCGATCGACGTTTCGGGGCATGGCGTCGCATCCGCATTGATGACAGCACGGTTGGCAGGGTTCCTGTCGGGTAGCTCGCCGGAGCAGAATCTGGCGCTCATCCTCTCCAAGTCGGGTGTCTACGATGGACGGGACCCCGCCGATCTGGCGAAGCAGCTCAATCGCGTCGTGCTCAAGGAAATGCAAACCGAGAGCTACTTCACCTTGGCCTACGCCGATGTCGATCTAACCTCTGGCCGCGTCGCGCTGGTTCAGGCAGGCCATCCGCACCCGGTGGTCCAACGCAGATCCGGCGCCATAGAGTTTCTTGGCCGCGGCGGTATGCCGATCGGTCTGTTCGAGACCGCTGGATTTGACACGTTCGAAGTGTTGCTCGGGCCCGGGGATCGTCTGTTCCTGATGTCGGACGGCATTACCGAGGCGGAGGGCGACGGTGGTGCACAGCTCGGGGAAGAGGGTCTTGCAGAGCTGATGAAAGGCGCTGCCGATATGAACGGTGCCGGATTCCTGGAAACGCTCGTCTGGCATCTGAGCGATTTCGCTGGCCCGGAGTTCAACGACGACGTCTCTGGCGTCTTCTTCGAGTATCACGGGCCTGCACGCGATTCTGCCTAAAGCCGTCGTGCCGCCCAGCGCATGAAATGGCGATCGCCTGCGTTCCCCAGGATCTGCGCCGCCTCGATCGCATCGGACCAGACCGCCGTATGTCCAGGTTCTTGCGGCGCACCGTGCGGTCGGACGGGACGCGCGACATAGATGGTGCAGAGCTTTTCCGCCCACTTGTCGTATTCCGGCATGTAAACGAAGCGTCTGAACGCGCCCAAACGAACAGGATCGGCGATCGACCAGCCGGTTTCCTCGCGCACTTCGCGGTGAAGAGCGCGAATAGGCGATTCTCCGGAATCGATCCCACCTCCGGGAAGTTGGAACTCCGGCTCGGGCGCCGCCTGATGCGTCAAAAGCACGTCGCGCCCGGCCAAGAGAATCGCATAAACGCCGTGACGGATCCCGTAGCGTTGTCCGCGCACAAGCGGCTCTCCAAAACGCCTGATCATCTTCGTGCCTTTAGCCGCCCTGTTGTCGTCCCTATATTCAGGCGGTATGGCAGTGCTCAAGCCACAAGGAAACCCCCATGACAAGCGTGTCAAAGATCGCCTGGGACGATACAGTCTTGCCTTTTCAACTCGACCGCTCCGATATCCGCGGACGGGTCGCTCGGCTTGACGGCGTGTTGGACCGCATCCTTTCCCAACACCGATACCCCGCCGCGATCGAAGCCTTGGTCGCCGAGGCGGCGCTTCTGACGGCAATGATCGGTCAGACCATCAAGCTTCGCTGGAAGCTGTCGCTTCAGATCCGAGGCGACGGGCCCGTTCGCATCATCGCTACGGATTACTACGCACCGCAAAATCAGGGTGAAGCGGCGCGTATCCGGGCATGGGCCTCGTTCGACGAGGAGAGGTTCGCTCAGAACGATCCGGGCTTTGACCAGATCGGGTCGGGATATTTCGCCATCTTGCTCGATCAGGGGGCAGGCACCGTGCCATACCAGGGCATCACTCCGCTCTCTGGGGGATCTCTTTCGGCATGTGCAGAGACTTATTTTGCGCAGTCCGAGCAGCTTCCGACCCGCTTCGCGCTGTCGTTTGGCCGCTCCCGTCTTCCGGGAGAGGATGAGACCTGGCGTGCGGGCGGAGTCATGCTGCAGCACATGCCCAAGGCCTCTTCTCCATCAGTTAACGAAGGCGGCAGCGGCGAAGGTGGCCTTCTTTCTGCCGACGACATCCTCGCCGGCGATGAAGGCGAAAACTGGAACCGCGCCAACTTGCTGCTCGACACGGTGGAAGAGATGGAGCTGATCGGGCCGCAACTTGCGCCCACCGACCTGCTTGTCCGACTGTTCCACGAAGAAGCGCCCCGCGTCTTCGATGCCCAGGCCGTGCAGTTCGGATGCTCCTGCTCGCCCGACAAGGTGCGCCAAAGCCTGTCGATCTACTCCGCCAAGGACATTGGCCACATGACCACCGACGAAGGGATCGTCACGGCCGATTGCCAGTTCTGCGGGGCACACTACGAATTCGATCCCGGCACGCTCGGATTCGAAGCGGAAAACCCCGGCAACGACGATGGCTGATCAACTGTCGGATGTTATTCAGGCTCTCGCACGGTCGGGGCGGGAGACATCTGACTTCGATCTCAATCCGGGAACGGTGCTGCCTCCCGGCCGCAAGCTCCGGCCGGCGGGCGTTCTCATTCCGCTTGTCTCGGGCCCGCAAGGCGTCGAAGTGATACTGACCAAGCGGTCGTCCCGATTGAAACACCACCCGGGTCAGATTGCCTTTCCCGGCGGCAAGGTAGATCCGACAGATGATGGCCCCGTCGGCGCCGCGCTTCGCGAGTCCCGGGAAGAAATCGGTCTGCCAGAGGGCAATGTTGAAGTTCTCGGCGCCTTGCCGGCGCATGAAACCGTCACCGGATTCATCGTCACTCCCGTTTTGGGACGGGTGAAAGCCGATTTCGAACATCGCCTCGAAATTGGCGAGGTGGATGAAGTCTTCTCGGTGCCGCTGTCACATGTCACGGATCCCGATCGGTTCACCATAGAGAAACGGCTTTGGCGTGGCGACTGGCGGCGCTATTACGTTGTTCCCTACGGCCCCTACTACATATGGGGTGCAACCGCGCGAATATTGCGGGCATTGGCGGACCGGATGGCGTGATGCGCATCGAAGACGACTGGATCAGGGACGCTGGCGTGCAGAAGGTTCTGCGCCTGCTAACCGATAATGGACACCAGGCTTATCTGGTCGGTGGCTGCGTGCGAAATGCTCTGATTGGCCAGCCGGTCGCGGATATCGACATTGCAACTGATGCGCGCCCTGAACGCGTGATGGAATTGGCGGGACACCAAGGTATCAAGGCTGTCCCAACGGGTATTGATCACGGGACAGTCACGCTGGTGACCGAGGGCGAACCGCACGAAGTCACGACCTACCGGCGCGACGTGGAAACGGATGGCCGCCGCGCCACTGTCGCGTTCTCGACCGATATTGCCGAAGACGCGGCACGGCGAGATTTCACCATGAACGCGCTCTACGCGGACGCGGAAGGTGAGATCGTCGACCCGCTCGGCGGCCTCGACGATCTGAGGGCGCGTCGCGTGCGGTTCGTCGGGGACGCCGAAGCGCGCATCCACGAAGACTATCTTCGAGTTCTACGCTTCTTCCGATTTCACGCATGGTACGGTGATCCAGAAGCCGGAATGGATGCGAACGCGCTGGCGGCCTGTGCTGCAAATTCCGATGGATTAGAGTCTCTTTCGCGCGAGCGTATCGGACATGAAATGCGCCGCCTTCTGGCGGCGCCCGATCCCGCGCCCTCCGTATCGGCGATGCAGGCCTCAGGCGTTCTTGCCCGTGTTCTGCCCGGCGCGGATCCGCGTGCTCTCGCCCCCTTGGTCGCTCTCGAGGCGGGGGCGCAACCGGACTGGCTGCGCCGACTCGCCGTGCTGGGTGGTGAGGATCACAATGGTGATCTTCGCTTGTCAAAGGACGAGGCGCGCCGGCTTGCGGTTCTTCTGGACGCAATTGGGTCCACGGCAGGAATAGCTGAACTCGCCTACCGGCACGGCCCCGATGTCGCGCGCGACGTCGTGCTCTTGCGCGCAGCCTTGTTCGGCGCTCCTCTGCCCAGTGACCTGCAAACGGAATTAGACCTCGGAGCATCGGCCCAGTTTCCGGTTCGCGCAGGCGATCTGATGCCCGGACTCGAGGGCCCCGAGCTTGGCGCAAAGCTGAAAGAGCTCGAGTCTCGTTGGATCAATTCGGGCTTTCGATTGTCACGGGAACAATTGCTGGCTTGAAAGCCGCGGCCCCCTGACGGCAGGATATGCCGTCCAGAGCGGAACCAAAGACCCCACATGACCTACGAAACGTTGCCTGCGTTGATCGCGCTCGCGGTCGCCACCCTGTTCACTCCCGGCCCCAACAACGCGATGTTGGCGTCCTCTGGTGCGAATTTCGGCGTTCGTCGCACGGTGCCGCACCTGCTAGGCGTCGCGATCGGCTTTCCGCTTATGCTGCTCATCGTGGGACTTATGCTCGGCGGTCTGTTCCAGGCAAGCGCCTTCCTGCGCGAAACCCTTCGCTGGGGCGGCGCGGCGTTACTGCTTTGGATCGCGTGGAGGATAGCCACTTCGGGTGGAATAGGGTCGAAAGGCGGGCATGTCCGGCCAATGAGCTTCTTCCAGGCGGTCGGTTTCCAATGGATCAATCCGAAGGCCTGGTCGATGGCCGTGGCTGCAACATCCCAGTTCATTCTCCCCTCAGCGCCCGTCGTCACGGCAGCGATCGTCGCCACGACATTTCTGACGCTCGGGTTGGGCTCCGCGGCAACCTGGACCTATGCGGGACAGGCCATCGCGCGATGGTTGACGACCGCGCGTCGCCTGCGAGTCTTCAACTTGCTGATGGCGGCCCTGATCGTGCTGAGCGTCTTCGAACTGCTCAGACACTGAGTTCACCTTTTCGCCCGGGCGCGGTATATGCGGCGGGCAACCCGAAAGGCAGTTTGATGTTCCGGTTCTTCGAGAACCTCGTCGACCCCTATTCAAACTATGAAGAGAAGGACGCGCCGCCCGAGCGCCTGCTTCCCTTCCTGCTGGATTATGCCCGACCGTTCCGGACCGTCTTTGCGATAACCGCTGTGATGACGACAATCGTATCGGCGATCGAGCTCTTGCTGATCTGGTACGTGGGGCGCCTCGTCGACATGCTGAGTGGGGGGGCACCCGCCGACGTGCTCCGCGATCACGGGCTCGAACTCGCGCTTGCTGCCGTAGCGGTGATTGTTTTGCGCCCGATCCTCTCGGGGATCGACGTGGCGCTTCTGCACAATACGATCCTGCCGAATTTCGGCACGCTCATCCGCTGGCGGTCGCATCGCCATGTCCTGCGGCAACCCGTGGGTTGGTTCGAGAATGACTTCGCCGGCCGTATCGCAAATCGGATCATGCAGACGCCGCCAGCTGCTGGCGATGCAGTATTTCAGACGTTCGATGCCGTGGCCTTCGCGGTGACGACTCTGATCGGATCGGTAGCGTTGCTGTCGATTGCGGACGTGCGGCTGGTCGCGCCGCTTCTTGTCTGGATTGTCGCTTACCTGGCGCTGCTGGTCTGGACCGTGAAACGCGTCGGC
Organism: uncultured Rhodobacterales bacterium; assembly: GCA_965368915.1. GTDB lineage: Bacteria > Pseudomonadota > Alphaproteobacteria > Rhodobacterales > Rhodobacteraceae > Albidovulum. The sequence goes on from CBDUOT010000007.1 coordinate 37,529, forward strand.
CCGGCTTCGACTGCGGCCTCAGACGCGCGGTCTGCGGTTACGGGACGCGTGGTAGACAGCTATACCAACATCCATTCGGTCAAGATGTTTGCTCATCACGACCGTGAAATCTCCTACGCGGGAGAGGCGATCGAAACCGCGCGCCAGACGTTTCAGGCCGAGATGCGCCTGATCACTAAAATGGACGTTGCCTTGACCGTCCTAAACGGCTTCCTGATCGTGGGCGTCACGGGTCTGGCGCTCAAGCTCTGGTACGACGGAGAGGCGACGGTCGGGCTCGTCGCCGCGGCGACGGCGCTGGTGCTTAGACTCAACAATATGACCTACTGGATCATGTGGGCGACATCGAACCTCGTGCAGGCGCTCGGTGTCGTCACCGAGGGGATGCAGACGATCGCCCAGCCCATTGGACTTGTCGATCAGCCGGGCGCCACACCTCTCTCTTACCGCGCGGGACGGATCGAGATCCAGGAACTCAGCCATCACTACGGGCGCGGGTCCGGCGGTCTGGATCATATCGACCTAACGATAGAACCCGGTGAAAAGATCGGCCTTGTCGGCAGGTCGGGCTCGGGCAAGTCGACTTTGGTGAAGCTTCTGCTCCGGTTCTATGATGCCGAAAGCGGGCGGATCTTGATCGACGGACAAGACATAGCGCATGTGTCGCAGGACAGCCTGCGCAGCCAGATCGGTATGGTCCAGCAGGACAGCTCCCTGCTTCATCGGTCGGTGCGGGACAACATCCTCTATGGCCGGCCAGATGCGAGTGAGGCAGAGATGATCGAAGCTGCGAAAAGGGCTGAAGCGCATGACTTCATCCTTGAGCTGACCGATCTGGAAGGCCGGCAAGGTTATGATGCACAGGTCGGCGAACGCGGAGTAAAGCTGTCCGGCGGCCAGCGTCAGCGCGTGGCGCTTGCCCGTGTGATCCTGAAGAACGCTCCTATCCTTGTGCTGGATGAAGCGACCTCGGCACTCGACAGCGAGGTCGAAGCGGCGATTCTAGCCACGCTGTACGGCGTGATGGAGGGCAAGACTGTTATCGCGATTGCCCATCGCCTCTCGACAATCGCTCAGATGGACCGGATCGTTGTGCTCGATGGCGGCCGGATCGCCGAGGAAGGCACCCATGCTGAACTGCTGGCCCGGGGTGGGCTTTACGAGCGCTTCTGGAACCGGCAATCAGGTGGCTTCATTGGAACCGAGGAGCCGGAGGTAACGGAATGAGGCCGGGCGATCTGATCGATGCTTTCCGGCCTGCCGAAGGCCCTCCGCCCCGTACTCTGGGCGCGTTCATGATGTGGTGCCTTTCGGGGGCGTGGGGGCCGCTGTCTCTGGCAGCCGTCCTCTCGGCCGTGGCGGGGACAATGGAAGTCGTGACCGCTTGGTTCCTTGGCCGCGTTGTTGACATCGCGTCCGTGGCAGATCCGGCGACGGTTTTCCAAACCGAGTGGCCCGTCTTACTCCTGTTTCTGATCTTCCTCGTCGTTCTTCGGCCGATCACGTTCGGGCTCAGCGCCGCATCGAACTCTGTCGTTGTACAGCCGAATGTTTTGCCGTTGGTTCTGTCAAGACTGCATCGCTGGACCATGGGTCAGGCGGTGACGTTCTTTGACAACGATTTCGCGGGCCGGATCGCGCAGAAGCAGATGCAGGCCGCGCGAGCTGTCACGGATGTGGCCAGCGAGACGATCAATACGATCTTCTTTGCGCTCGCCTCGCTTATCGGTTCGGTGATCTTTCTGCTGACCATCGACGCCTGGATGGCGGTGGCGCTTGGCGTTTGGATCATTATCTATCTCGCGTTGATACGCGCGTTTCTGCCTCGTGTTCGCGGAAAATCTGCTGCGAGGGCCGGTGCGCGCGCAATGGTGACCGGACAGGTCGTTGACACCATCACGAACATAAAGACCGTCAAGCTTTTCGCCCATGCTGACCACGAAGACCGGGCCGCCTTACGCGCGATGGCAGGCTTTCGCGAGACCGCGCTGGACTTCGGCGTTTTGTCCGCCTGGTTCCGACTTGCGCTGATGACCGTCGCTGGACTTCTGCCAGTCATCCTGATTGCTGGGGCGCTTTGGCTCTGGTCACATGGCCTCGCGTCAGCGGGCGATATCGCAGCCGCAGGTACCGTCTCGATCCGGATCGCGCAGATGACCGGGTGGGTCAGCTTCACGCTTATGTCCATCTATTCCTCGATCGGCGAAGTAGAGGATGGCATTCGCACTCTGACGCCGCCCCATGACCTGACCGATGCACCCGGCGCGACTTCGCTTGGCCGGATCAAGGGCGAGATCCGATTCGAGAACGTCCGTTTCGCCTACGGTCGCGATCAGGGCGGGCTTGATGGTGTGACGCTAACCATCCGTCCGGGCGAAAAGATCGGCATCGTTGGCGCATCGGGGGCAGGCAAATCCACTTTCGTAGCGCTTCTTCTGCGGCTCTATGATGCTGAAGAAGGCCGGATTTTGGTGGACGGGCACGATGTCACTGAAGTCACGCAGGAAAGCCTGCGGCGCCAGATCGCTATGGTGACGCAGGAAACGGCGATGTTTAACCGCTCGGCGCGCGACAACATCCTATACGGTCGTCCCGACGCGACGGAGGAAGAAATGGTGGCAGCCGCCAAGGCCGCCGAAGCGGACGAATTCATCCATGACCTGGAGGACCACAAGGGCCGCAAGGGTTACGACGCCCATCTCGGCGAGCGCGGCGTGAAGCTTTCGGGCGGTCAGCGGCAGCGCATTGCGCTTGCGCGCGCGTTCATCAAGGACGCGCCGATCCTCGTCCTTGATGAAGCCACTTCAGCACTCGACAGCGAGGTTGAGGCCCAAGTTCAAGCCGCGTTGCACCGGGTGATGCAGGGAAAGACGGTGCTGGCGATCGCCCACCGGCTATCGACCATCGCTGAAATGGACCGCATCGTCGTGCTCGATCGCGGGAGGATCGTCGAACAGGGTTCGCACGCAGAGCTGCTGGCGCGTGGTGGTCTGTACGCGCGCTACTGGGACAGGCAGTCAGGCGGTTTCATCTGCGTCGAAGAGGCAGCCGAGTGAAGTTGGTTGTCGAGCGCCTGGGGCATCTCGGAGATGGTATCGCACCCGGGCCGGTCTATGTCCCGATGGCCCTGCCCGGCGAAGAGGTCGAGGGTGAGGTCGTCGACGGCCGGATGTTCGCGCCGCGCATCCTGACGCCGTCGTCAGACAGGGTAAGACCAGGCTGCCCGCACTACAAAGCCTGCGGAGGTTGCAGCCTTATGCACGCCTCCGACAGCTTTGTTGCCGAATGGAAGGCAGAGGTGGTGCGCAGTGCGCTGAAAGCGCACGGGCTTGAGGCGCCCTTCCGGCCGGTGATCACCTCGCAATCAGCGTCGCGGCGCCGGGCGACACTGGCCGGACGGCGGACCAAAAGCGGTGCCTTGGTCGGGTTTCACGGTAAGGCCTCCGAGACAATCGTCGAGATCCCGAACTGTCGTCTGTTGCATCCAGCGCTGGTTGAGATGCTGCCGTATCTCGTTGAACTGACGGTTTTGGGTGCCTCTCGCAAGGGTGTGCTGTCGATGACCGTGACACTCACGGATGCAGGCGTGGATCTAGCGGTGACCGGTGGAAAAGCGCTTGATCAGACACTGTTTTCTGACCTCGCGGCCTTTGCGCGCGACGCCGGCTTGGTCCGGTTGAGCTGGGATGGTGAGGTCGCCATTGCCGCTGCGCCCGCCCAGATCCGGATCGGCGACGCAGCTATTATCCTGCCGCCAGGCGCGTTCTTGCAGGCCACCGCCGATGGCGAAGCCGCGCTGGTCGCCGCCGTTGGCGAGGCTGTTTCTGGCGCCCGGCAGATTGCCGACCTCTTCTCGGGCGTCGGCACATTCACACTGCCGCTTGCGCGTGATGCGGAGGTCCATGCGGTCGAAGGCGAAAGCGCCCTGCTGGAGGCGCTGGACGCAGGTTGGCGCCGAACCGAGGGGCTGCATCGCGTCACGACCGAGGCGCGCGATCTCTTTCAGCGACCGCTTCTACCGGACGAGTTGCGGCGATTCGATGCCGTCGTCATCGACCCGCCTCGCGCAGGCGCCGAGGCGCAATCCCGGTCGCTCGGGGACAGCTCCGTTAGGACTATTGCCGCAGTGTCGTGCAACCCCGTCACCTTCGCGCGCGATGCTCATATCCTGTCCGAAGCAGGCTTTGGAATCGAATGGATTCAGGTTGTCGATCAGTTCCGCTGGTCACACCATGTTGAACTGGTTGCCCGACTAAGCCGCCTGGCCATCTGACAAACGATTTCGTGAGCGGATTCTTGCCTGCTTCACGCAATCGACACTTCGGTGTAAAAGAAGAAAAACGAGGGCAGTCGGGCAGTATAAAAAATGTGGAATCGCAGGGCATTCATGGCATCGACCGCGGCGGCGACGCTTGCGGGCTGCAGTTCGAAGTTCCGTAGCTATAATGGGCCGGAAGTGACGCGCATCGTCGTCTACAAGGGCGAGCGCAAGCTGCATCTGGTCAATGGCGTCAAGGCATTGAAGACGTACAAGATTGGCCTTGGGGGCAATCCGGTCGGAGACAAGCAGTTCGAGGGTGACTTCAAGACGCCCGAAGGCGTCTACTTGATCGACCGCCAAAATCCCAACAGCGCGTATCACCTATCGCTCGGGATCTCCTATCCCAGCATACAGGACATCGAAGAGGCGAAGTCTCTGGGCAAGGAGCCGGGCGGCGACATCTTCATCCACGGCCGCGCGCGCAAGAATCGCGGGCGCGGCAAGGACTGGACAGCCGGTTGTATCGCGGTGAAGGACCGCGAGATGGAAGAGATCTACTCGATGGTCCGCGTCGGGACCGAGATCATCATTCTACCCTGACACCAGCCCCGAACGCGGGCTTTTCGGCGATAGCTCAAGTGGTTAACCGCCTGTCACCAGCGTCCACCAGATCTTGCCGTTAGGTTCCTGATACCACGCGAAGCCCACATCGCGCGCCGCCGGATCCATGATGACGGCGCGGGTGTCCGGCAGTTCCATCCAGGCCGACAGAGTCTCAAGCTCAGTCTCATAGGTCTCGGATATATTCTCGCCCACCATCTTGCCTGGATATCCCGTGCGTTGAACGCGCAAGAGCGGAGAGGATCCGTCCGATCCGAAATGCCACGGCCGGTTCTGCACGGCCATGTCGCGCGAATGCGTGGCAGCGGCGGCCGTAAGTTGCGCGTTCGGCGTCAGAGGCTGGGCACCTGCGGCCTGCCGCAGCGTGTTAACGGAATCTACCATCGAATAAATGATGCGCCCCTCATCGGCAGGCTTGATGATGTAGGCCTTGGGGAGCGGTCTGCCGTCAGGTCCAAGCTGCGGCGCCGTCGTCTGGCATCCCGCTAGCGTCAGAACCGCAATCAGGCCAAGGCCAAAGAGTCGTATCATTTGAATGCATCCCTGCTTGTGCAGTGTCGTCCTTTAACGATTCCCACTGAACTGATCAAACGGCAACTTGCCGCCACAGGTTCCCAGCCATGACAACAGCGTGAGTTGAGAATGGCCGCGCGGCGGAATATTGTCCGCACGAATACAGATGCGCGAATCTGCGCCGAGAATCTGCAAGGTGACCCGAGGATGAGCAACGACACGACATACAAGTTCAACCGTCGCGGCATGCTGCGTGCCACTGCGGCATTCGGCGCGACGTTGGCTGCGCCTGCGCTGGCCCAGACCGGCTCGGACACGGTTGAGTTCGAGCAGGACCTGAACTCAAACATCCGCCGCAATATCTCGAGCTTCCGCTCGCTGAACTGGCAACCTTATTTCACTTCGACCCAGAACGGCGCGATCCTTGTCGATATCACGTCGCGCGCGCTGCACTACTGGTCGGAAGACCAATCCATCTACCGTCTGTTCCCGACGAGCGTCCCTCTGACCGAGGACCTCACGCGGCGCGGCAGGACCGAAATCACGCGCAAGGTCGTCGGTCCCGACTGGCGCCCGACGCCCGCGATGCAAGAACGCAATCCCGAATGGCCGGATTATGTCCCGCCGGGGCCGGACAACCCGCTTGGCACCCATGCGCTTTATCTTTCGTGGCAGTACTACCGCATCCACGGCACACACGACACGCGCAAGATCGGCCGACGGTCATCGAACGGATGCATCGGCCTTTATAACGAGCACATCGCCGAACTCTTCAGCTATACCAACGTGGGCACGCAGGTCCTGCTCATCTAGACTGGCTGAACGGCCGTCCGCGTTAGCGGACGGCTACTCCACCCAGCCCGCAAGGTTGCTCTCAAAGACAGCCAGCAGCGCGGCAATGTGGGCGTCATCGTCGTTCAGGCATGGGATATAGGTGAACTTTTCACCGCCCGCATGTTCGAATGCTTCGCGGATTTCGCCCTTAATCTCTTCCAGCGTCTCGATGCAATCCGCCGAGAAGGCAGGCGAGATCACGGCGATGTTCTTCTTGCCCGCTTTGGCAAGCTCCGCCACATGCTCCACCGTGTAAGGCTTGAGCCATTCTTCCCGGCCGAAGACCGATTGGAAGGTTGTGTCGATAGCGCCCTTGTCCCAGCCAAGCCTCTCGCGCAGCAAACGCGACGTCTTCTGACACTGGCAGTGATACGGATCGCCCTCCATCAAGTAGCGCTTCGGCATTCCGTGATACGAGGCAACGAGTACGTCCGGGCGATGATCCAAGGTTGAATAGACACGCTCCACAGACTGGGCGAGCGCATCAACATAGAGCGGATGCTCGAAGTATTCCTGCGCCGTCCGGACCGCCGGCTGGCGCTTTTCCTTCATCAGCGCCCGGAAGAACTGATCGTTTGCGGTGGCCGATGTCGCACCGGCGTATTGCGGGTAAAGCGGCACGAACAGGATTCGCTCGCACCCCTCCGCAACCATGCGCTTGACCACGCTTTCAGTCGAAGGATTGCCGTAGCGCATGCAAAATTCGACCATCACATCCGCGCCAAATCGGTTCTGCGCGGCGCGCCGGAGCTTTTCTGTCTGCGCCTTGGTGATCGTCATCAAAGGGCTTTCGCCCTGTTCTTCGTTCCAGATCGACTTGTAGTTGGCGCCCGACGTGAAAGGCCGCTTCGACAGGATGACGAGTTGCAACAGCGGCTGCCATTTCCAAGCCGGAAAGTCGATGACGCGCCGGTCCGAGAGGAACTCGTTCAGGTAGCGCCGCATAGGCCAGTACCCGTAGCCGTCAGGCGTGCCAAGATTTGCCACCAGAATGCCGGTTCGGGACCGGGTGACCGGTGGGTGATCGGCTGGCGCATGGGCAAGGCGGCCCATGCCCGGGGTGTCTGTCAGAGCGTTCATTCGGTTCCTTCCTGTCAGACAGTCGAGGTAACGTGAAATCGGCGCGCGTCAATGCTCACCGGATGCGTCAGTATTTCGCAGCGGACGCTCCTCAGCGCCCAGCGCATCGGCAAGTCGCGCAGCCGCCGAACCCGGGCGAAGCGGCTTTTGTTGGCCCGGATCCGGTGCCCAGCCCGTCAGGAAGATCGTCTCGAAAGTCGCGGCGATCCGGCCGTCCGGCCCAGGATAAGTCTCGGCATATATACGCGCCGCTTCGGGAAACAGATCACGCGGCGTCGCACGGCGGCTGCGCTGAGCCAGCGCATTGCCTTCGCCCATCGCGCGCAGGTCGGCAATTAGGTGAAACGCGGTGCGGTAGGTCACCGTTCGCCGCACCGTGTCCGCGACCGGAAGCGCAAAGCCCGCCCGCTGCAAAAGCGCGCCGAGGTCTCGGATTTCGGCCATCGGCAATACGCGCGGCGAAAGGCCACCCGTAAGCCGACTTTCGGCTTCGGCCAGGGCGGCACGGAGTTCCATCAGTGTCTGGCCGCCAAACAATGCGCAGATGAACAGGCCGTCGGGCCTGAGCGCACGCCTGCATTGCACAAGCTGTCCGACCGGATCGTTGGCCCAGTGCAGCGCGAGCGAGTGGATGACAAGGTCATGCGCATCAGGCTCCAACGAAAGCGTTTCACTGTCCTCGACGATTTTCGCCCCAGGCAGGATCGACGCCCAGGGCCCCGGCGACCCCGTCACGATCGCCGGCGCGGTAAACGTTTTGTTAACCTCGCTCAGTCTTTCTTCAATTTCAGCCGCAATGTCGTCGTGTAAAAAGGTCTCTGCCCCTTGCTTCAGGGCGCGGACTCGGTTGCGCGACAAGGCATTCCGGTCGGTAAGAAGTGGCGGTGCGTTCATGGATGGCGAAGTTAGTGGCCTTCGGGCGGGAATGCAAAGCGCGCTCGGTCTCCTGTTTCCACCGCAATGCATTCTCTGCGGTGAGACTGTGCTCAGCGATTTCGGCCTGTGCGGCGCCTGTTGGCGCGACACGCCGTTTATCTCCGGCCTCGTCTGTGACAAGTGCGGAACCCCACTGCCGGGCGAGGGTGATGGGCGGCCCGAGTATTGCGACGACTGCCTGACAATCCCCCGCCCTTGGGATCGGGGCAGGTCGGCGACGATTTACAAGGATAACGCGCGCAAGATTGTTCTCGCGCTCAAACACGGTGACCGGCTCGACCTTGCGCGGCCCGCTTCGGAGTGGCTGCTGAGAGCAGTCCGACCGATCCTGACCCCCGAAATGCTGGTTGCGCCAGTCCCGCTTCACTGGACTCGCCTTCTTCGGCGCCGGTTCAACCAGTCCGCACTGCTTTCGCGGGGTGTCGCCCGGCTGGCTGGGCTCGATCATTGCCCTGATCTTCTTGTCCGAGGCACGAACACGCATAGCCAAGACAACCGCACACGAGATGAGCGCTTTGCGAACATGTCAGGCGCCATCGCCGCGCACCCTCGGCACGCTGAGAATTTACGTGGACGAGACGTGCTGATCGTTGATGACGTCATGACGTCAGGCGCTACGTTGGCCGCCGCCGCGGATTGCTGCAGCGCCAAGGGAGCGGCTTCTGTTTCGGTCCTCGTACTGGCGCGCGTTGCTAAGGATGCCTAAATCCATATAGTCGCTTCGACTTCTGGTTTTGGACATATGGCTCGCATCGAGATTTTCACTACGCCCTGGTGCCCGTATTGCATTGCCGCCAAGCGGCTGCTCGAACGCAAGGGCGCGCCCTACGAGGAAATCGACGTTTCAGTCGATCCTCAACTACGGCAGGAGATGACGCAGCGCGCATTGGGCCGCAGGACGGTTCCGCAGATCTTTATCGACAACCGCCACATCGGCGGGTCGGATGAACTGCACGCCTTGGACCATGCGGGCAAGCTTAGTCCGCTGATCGGGGCGTGAGGCATGAAGTGCGCGCTTCTCCAGCTTTCGGTAACCGATGACCCTGAAGCGAATCTTACAGAAACGCGTTCCATGATCCGTGAGGCAGCGCAGGCGGGCGCAGGCTTCGTGCTTACTCCCGAGGTCACGAACTGCCTGTCCTCCGACCGAAGCCATCAGAATTCCGTCCTTGAACGAGAAGAGGACGACCGCACGCTTTCCGTGCTCCGGACCGAGGCCAAAGACCTTGGCATCTGGCTTCTGATAGGTTCGCTCGCGCTCAAGACCGAAGATCCAGACGGGCGTTTCGCGAACCGCTCCTTCCTGATCGCGCCGGACGGTACGATCGCCGCTCGGTATGACAAGATTCACATGTTCGACGTCGACGTGTCTGAAACCGAGCGCTACCGCGAATCATCGGGCTACCGGCCCGGGAAGCGCGCAGTCTTGGCCGAAACACCTTTCGCGCGAATAGGGCTTACCGTCTGTTACGATGTGCGCTTTCCGTACTTGTACCGCCGCCTCGCCCAAGCAGGCGCAGAAGTGTTGACCGTCCCATCCGCCTTCAACGACACGACCGGCGCGGCCCACTGGGAAAGCTTGCTGCGCGCCCGGGCCATCGAGAACGGGGCCTATATCCTCGCCCCCGCGCAGACAGGTACCCACGCCGCGAAGTCCCGGCGTCCCCGGCGCAGCCATGGCCATTCAATGGTCATCTCGCCATGGGGAGAGGTCTTGGCCGACGCCGGAATTGAGACGGGATTTGTCCTTGCCGACATTTTGCTAGAGGACGTTGCCCGTGCGCGCGCGCGGGTTCCTTCGCTTAGCCACGATAAAATGTTCGAGGGGCCATAAGCGATGACAGACCGCAACGACCCGCTCGCCGTTTCGCTGTTCTCCGAGGTCTTCATGGCGGACCAACTGGCGCGCAACCTTGTTTCCCGCGCGCTGCCAAAAGGTATGGAGCTCAACCACTTTTCGGTGCTGAACCATCTTGCCAACTCACACGAAGAACGGACTCCGGCCCAGCTTGCCGACATGTTCCACGTCACGCGCGGAGCGATGACGAACACGCTGTCCAAGCTTGAATGGGCTGGACATGTACATATCCGTCCCGATTGGGACGATGCCCGGCGAAAGTTTGTCTCGATCAGCCCGGCGGGCCGTGCGGCCCGAGATGCAGCGCTTGCATCCATTGCGCCGCTGCTCAGCGATGTCGTCAAATCGATTGGTCCCGATCGGGTCCGCGCGGCACTGCCGATCCTGCGCGAGCTTCGCGCGCGGCTTGGACGGGATTAGCGGGCGGTCGCCGCGATGACGTAGTTCACGCTGAGATCGCGATCAGAGATCGCCCATTGCCAGCTGACCGGATTGAAGACGAACCCCTTGCGATCGACAGGCTCAAGGCCGCTTTCGCTCGCGAACCGGCACAATTCATCGGGGGTGATGAACTTCGCCCAGTCATGCGTTCCCTTGGGCAGCCAGCGCATGATCCACTCCGCGCCGATAATCGCTGTCACGAAGCTTTTCGCATTACGGTTGATGGTCGAACAGATGATGAGCCCGCCCGGCTTCAGAAGCGCCCGACAGGTGGTCAGGAACGCGGACGGATCGGCGACATGCTCGACGATCTCCATAGCCAGCACGGCGTCATATCTCTCCCCGGCGACCTCAAGCGCCTCGGCGGTCGTATGCCTGTAGTCGATGGTCAGCCCCTGCTCTTCGGCGTGAAGCTTTGCGACGGGGATATTTCGTTCGGCTGCATCTGCCCCCGTGACATCCGCGCCAAGCCGCGCCATCGGCTCTGACAACAGCCCTCCGCCGCAGCCGATGTCCAGAATGCGCAGCCCGGCAAACGGGTGCTTCGATGAGAGATCGCGCCCGAATTCGGCGGAGATTTGTTGCGTGATGTAGCCCAGCCGCACAGGGTTCATCATGTGTAGGGGCTTGAACTTGCCATGCGGATTCCACCACTCTGCTGCCATCGCTTCAAATTTGGCGATTTCGGTGGGATCGACGCTGTGGGTCTCGGCGTTCATCACATACTCCGTTCTGGTGGCCGTGCTCTGTGGCGGCCAGCCACATAGCGTTATATAGGTGATCTATGGACCGCGTCGCAGGGCAAAAACGCGCAGCCGCATTTCTCTACCCGCAGATCGAGCCATTCGATCAGCGCATGATGGACGTTGGCGACGGGCACCGGGTCTATGTCGAGCAGTGCGGCCACCCCAGCGGCCTTCCGGTGATCGTACTGCATGGCGGCCCGGGCGGCGGATGTTCCCCGGCAATGCGGCGCTACTTCGACCCTTCAGTATATAGAATCATCCTTTTCGATCAGCGCGGCTGCGGCCGGTCCAGGCCCCATGCGAGCGTCGAAGCGAACACGACCTGGCACCTCGTCGCCGATATCGAGCGTATAAGAGAGAGACTCGGGATCGCCGATTGGGTCGTTTTTGGCGGAAGCTGGGGCGCGACGCTTGCGCTGGTGTACGGGCAGACGCATCCCGACAGGGTGCGGCATCTGGTGCTTCGTGGGGTCTTCCTCATGACGGAAGGCGAACTCGACTGGTTCTATGGCGGCGGCGCCGGCGCGTTCTGGCCGGACCGTTGGACGGAGTTTGTGCGCCCTATTCCAGAACCCGAACGCGCGGATCTCATCAAGGCGTACCACGCGCGGCTCTTCTCTGGCGACGTGGCCTCGGAAACCCGCTACGCGCGCAGCTGGGCGGCGTGGGAAAACTCGCTGGCAAGCATCGATGCAGATGGCATCGTGGGCGACGCGCCGGGCGACTATGCGCGGGCATTCGCGCGGCTCGAGAACCACTACTTCATGAACAAGGGTTTCCTTGAGGAAGATGGTCAGATTCTTCGAAACCTGTCGAAGCTGCGCGACATACCGGCGTCGATCGTTCAAGGCCGCTACGATATGATCTGCCCGCCTGTCTCGGCCTGGACGCTCGCGCAGAACTGGAAACGGGCCGCATTGAAACTTGTTCCTGCAGCCGGCCACGCTCTTTCTGAGCCGGGCATCAGTTCGGAGCTCGTCAACATCATGGATGGATTGCGCGACTGAACTGCCGACTTAAACCGCAAAGAATGCGCCCGCTCGGCGCCCAGTTCGAAGCAATCGCGGGAGATCCTTATGGGCGACAAGACCGACTTTACGATCACTCCCCGACCGGACGGACCCCTGGTCGTGAAAGGCGTACGACGCATCAAGGGTGAGGATGGAGCGGAACTGGAGGTCAAGGCCGTAACCGCGCTCTGCCGGTGCGGACACAGCGGCAACAAGCCCTTCTGCGACGGGAGCCACAAGGTTGTTGGGTTCCGATCTGACGACGACACGACCCCGGCTGGACGGGACCGGCTCATCCCCTACCAAGGCAGCGAGGTGACGGTGACTTACAATCCGCGCCTTTGCTCGCATGCCGCTGAATGCGCCCGCATCGCAGGTCATGTCTTCAATTCGAACGAAAAACCTTGGGTGCAGCCCGATAAAGGCACCCGCGCCGATATTGAGGCCGTCATTGCCGCCTGTCCCTCAGGCGCTCTTGCCTTCCCGGGACCCGAACATCGCCTGCCCGCCGGGCGCGCCGATATCGAGGTCGAACCCAACGGGCCCTATTGGGTGCTAGGCGCAACGATGGAAGCGGACGCTCCGGGCGAAGGGTCGTGCCCGGATAAGTTCGTGCTGTGCCGTTGCGGGCTGTCAGGCAATAAGCCCTACTGCGACGGAACGCACCGCGATAAGGGCTGGAAAAGCCGCTGAGACTTGACGGCTACCTGCAGGTGGAAGCGCGGCTCGTTCACGCGAGATCACGGTAAGATGACTTGCTCCAACGTCCCTGACCCCGTTTCTTCTTTGGAAAACGGAGCGATGCTATGCTGAGACTTGTGCTTGCCTTCCTCTTCCTCACCGGCCCAGCGCTGGCCGCGACCGAGACGGCCATCGTCGCGGGCGGCTGCTTCTGGTGCGTTGAATCGGATTTCGAAAGCGTTCCGGGCGTGAAGGAAGTCGTCTCGGGCTACACTGGCGGCAAGACAAAGAACCCGACCTATAAGCAAGTGACGCGAGGCGGCACGGGGCACTACGAAGCGGTCGAGATCCGGTTCGACCCGGCCAAGATCAGCTATGCCAAGATCATGGAGTTGTTCTTCCGTTCGATCGACCCGACTGACGCGGGCGGACAATTCTGCGACCGGGGTGACAGCTATCGCACTGCCATCTTCGTTCAAAACGCCCCCCAGCGAAAAGCAGCTGAAGCCGCAAAGGCGGAGGCCGAAAAGGCGCTGGGCCGGAACGTGGTGACCCCGATCCTGAATGCCGGACCTTTCTACAAGGCCGAGGCCTATCATCAGGATTACTACAAAGGGTCGAAGATAATCCTGACCCGGCGTGGACCGAAGGCGCAGTCTGAGGCCTACAAGTTCTACCGCGATTCCTGTGGCCGGGATCAGCGCGTCCGTCAGCTTTGGGGAAGCGCCGCGCCCTTCACGCACTAGGCGGAGCTGTGAAGGCTCGGAGGTTCGTTGAACTTCACGCGTGAGTTCTATTCAGCGGTCTGAAAGTATGCGGTTACTTTTCCATGCCCGCTTCGGAAGCGTGAGCCTCACAACCTGAGCGCCTGAACCTCGTCCAGCGTCGGAATCGCGTCGGCCGTTCCTTGGCGGGTGACTTTCAGGCTGGCGGCCGCACCGGCGAGTTCAAGCGCGGCGGCGGGCGTCTGCCCCACATCGCGAGCGGCGGCGAAGTATCCCGCGAACGTGTCGCCCGCGCCGGTCGTATCGACCGCTTGCACCTTGGCTGGCGCCGCGAAAGCGTGGCCGCCCTCGCGAGACCGCCATTCGGCGCCTTCAGCCCCGCGTGTCACCACGATCTCGGGCAGGTCGAGCAAATCCAAACCGATGCCCATCGCCGCCGAAAGCTGTTCAGCCTCTACCGCGTTCAGGGCAAGTATCGTCACGTTCTCCATGACGGCTCTGACCGCCCCGACATCGAAAGGCGCCGCGGAATAGATGACCCGCATCCCCTTTTCGCGCGCCAGTGCGGCGGCATCCGCCTGATGCGCGGTCTCGTTCTGAAGCATCAGCGTGTCGTTCGGCCCGGCCCCGGCCAATGCGGTCTCGACCAGCGAAAACGGCATCGCCCAATTCGCGCCCGGAAACAGGACGATCGAGTTTTCCCCCGACGGATCGACATAAATGATCGCGTGACCTGTCGGTGTGTCAAGCCGGGCAATGTGGCGGATATCGACACCCCATCCCGCAAGCCGGTCCACGGCCCATCCGCCCTCGGGCCCGACAGCGCCGATATGGACGACCTTTGCGCCCGCTTTTGCGGCTGCGGCGGATTGGTTCGCCCCTTTTCCGCCAAGCCCGACAAGATATTCGTGTGCGGCCAGCGTTTCGCCGGGCGCGGGCAAATGAGGTACCCGGTAGAAATGATCGATGTTGATCGAACCGAGATTGTAGATCGTCATCCTTGACCCAGCCTGCAGGCAGCGATCACCGCCATGTTCAATATATCGTTGACGTTCGAGCCGGTGCCACAGATCTGGATCGGCTTGTCGACACCGGTCAGGATCGGGCCGATCACCGTGGCGCCCGCCAGTTCCTGAAGCAGCTTCACCGAGATGGAGGCCGAATGCCGCGCCGGTACGACGAGGACATTCGCCGGTCCGGAGAGCCGACAGAACGGGTAGTGCGCCATCTGATCGAGGTTGAGTGCGACATCCACGGTCATCTCGCCTTCGTATTCGAAATCGACGCCGCGCGCGTCGAGGACCTTGGGCGCCTGATGCATCTTCGTCGCGCGCTCTGACACCGGGTAACCGAAGGTGGAGAACGACAGGAAGGCGACCCTGGGCTCAATCCCGAGGCCGCGCGCGACCGTGACGCCACGCTCTGCAATGTCGGCGAGGTCGTTTTCGTCGGGCCATTCGTGAACCAGCGTGTCCCCGATGAAAATGATCCGGCCGCGATGCACGATCGCGGTGATACCCACCGCCCCGTCCTCTGCCCTTACGTCGAACACGTGATCGATAAGGCCGAGAACATGGGCGGATTTGCGCGTCACGCCGGTCACGAGGCCATCACCATGGCCGTGGGCCAGCATCAAAGCTGAAAAAACGTGCCGATCGCGCGCGGCGAGACGATGTATGTCGTGCTGGTCGAAACCCTGACGTTGCAGCCGGGCATAAAGGAAATCCTTGTAGGCCTGAAGGTGCGGCGTGTTCGCGGCGTTCACAACCTCGACCTCTCCGACGGCGTCGGAAAGCCCCTCGGCCTCAAGCTTCTCTTTAACATCCGCCTCGCGGCCCACGACCAGTGCCGTGCCGAGGCCGGCGCGCTGATAGGCGACAGCGGCACGAAGAACGCGCGGGTCGTCGCCTTCCGCGAAGATCATGCGGGCCTGCGCGGCGCGGGCGCGGGCGTGGATTCCCTGAAGGATCGAGGCCGTCGGGTCCATGCGAGACTTCAGATGCAGCTCATACGCCTCCATGTCGATGATGGGGCGACGGGCGACGCCGGTATCCATGCCAGCCTTGGCGACGGCGGGCGGCACGACATGGATCAGGCGGGGGTCGAAGGGCGTCGGGATAATGTAGTCGCGGCCAAAGGACAGCTTGCGGCCATAGGCCATCGCGACTTCATCTGGCACGTCGCGGCGCGCGAGCTGCGCAAGCGCCTCGGCGCAGGCGATCTTCATCTCGTCATTGATCGCGCGGGCATGAATGTCGAGCGCGCCGCGAAAGAGATAGGGAAAGCCGAGGACATTGTTGACCTGGTTCGGGTAGTCGGACCGGCCCGTGGCGACGATCGCGTCTTCGCGCACCGCATGCGCCTCTTCCGGCGTGATCTCGGGGTCGGGATTTGCCATGGCGAAGATAACCGGGTCCGGCGCCATGCTAGCCACCATTTCTCGAGTCACCGCGCCCTTGACAGAGACGCCGAGGAAAATGTCCGCGCCAACCATGGCTTCTTCCAGCGACCGCTTGTCGGTCTTGACCGCGTGGGCCGATTTCCACTGGTTCATCCCGGTCTTGCGGCCTTCGTAGATCACGCCTTTGGTGTCGCACATGATGCAATTGTCGTGACGGGCACCCATCGCCTTGATCAGTTCGAGGCAGGCGATCCCGGCGGCACCCGCGCCATTGAGAACGACCTTGCAGTCGGAAAGCTTTTTTCCCGACAGCTCCAAAGCATTGATCAGACCTGCCGCGCAGATGACCGCCGTCCCATGCTGGTCGTCATGGAAGACGGGGATGTCCATCATTTCTTTCAGGCGGCTTTCGATGATGAAGCATTCGGGCGCCTTGATGTCTTCGAGGTTGATGCCCCCGAAGGTCGGACCCATGAGGCTAACCGCCTTGATGATCTCTTCCGGGTCTTCGGTATCGAGCTCGATATCGATGGCGTTCACGTCGGCGAACCGCTTGAAAAGCACCGCCTTGCCTTCCATCACCGGCTTGGCGGCCAACGCGCCAAGATTGCCGAGCCCGAGAATGGCCGAGCCGTTCGTAACGACGGCAACCATATTGCCCTTGGTCGTGTAGTCGTATGCGGTCTCTGGCGCTTCGGCGATGGCCTGCACCGGAACCGCGACGCCCGGTGAGTACGCAAGCGACAGGTCGCGCTGAGTCGCCATCGGCTTGGAGGCGTTGATCTCAAATTTGCCGGGCGTCGGATTGAGATGGTAGGCGAGCGCCTCTTCCGGCGTCACACGGTTCTTGGGGGGCATGCGCGGCGTCTCCTCCTCCGTTTTAGTCGTCATATCCGGCTGAAAGGCGTGTCACAACGTATAGAGCCGCTTTTCCGCCCGGGCCGGCGTCTTCGCTTCCGTGCGCCTGCGGCCGGGTCCTTGCCCGTCATTGATCGCAGCTCGCACCCAAATCCGGGCACGCGGATCGTTCCACTTCGCCGCCATGAATGATAGTTCCTGTCGAACGGAAACGCGGGGACACGAGGCCACAGGGTGGATATGACGGCCGTAACGCCGATGATGGCGCAGTATCTGGAGATCAAGGGGCGTTATTCGGACGCGCTGCTGTTCTATCGGATGGGCGACTTTTACGAGATGTTCTTCGACGATGCCGAGGCAGCCGCCGCCGCTCTCGACATCGCGCTGACGAAGCGCGGTCAGCATCTGGGGCAGGACATCCCGATGTGCGGCGTGCCCGTGCACGCAGCCGAGGGCTATCTGCTGACGTTGATCCGCAAGGGGTTCCGCGTCGCTATCGCCGAGCAGATGGAAGATCCCGCCGAAGCGAAGAAGCGTGGTTCGAAGTCGGTCGTGGCGCGTGATGTCGTGCGTCTTGTCACGCCGGGGACGCTGACCGAGGATTCTTTGCTTGAGGCGCGAAGACACAACTTCCTCGCCGCGTGGGCAGAGGTGCGCGACGAAGCCGCGCTCGCATGGGTCGATATTTCCACTGGAGAGTTCAGAGTCGTTTCCTGCCCGCTTGCACGGCTCGCGCCAGAGCTTGCCCGACTTGGCCCGCGAGAAGTGGTGGTCAGCGAGACCAAAGAGGCCGATCTTGCGGGAATAGTCTCTGATTCCGGGGCCTCCATGACACCGCTTTCGCGGGGGTCCTTCGACAGTTCCGGCGCGGAGGCGCGGCTTTGCGACCTGTTCGGAGTTGCCTCCCTCGACGCCTATGGCGCGTTCGGCAGGGCCGAATTGTCCGCGGCGGGGGCCATCGTCGATTACCTCGACCTGACGCAACGCGGCAAGCTTCCGCTTCTGCGCCCTCCGGTGCAGGAGATGCCAGGCGGGACGGTCCAGATCGATGCGGCCACCCGTCGGAACCTCGAAATCACGAAATCCATGTCGGGCGGTCGGGACGGCTCGCTCATCGCCGCGATCGACCGCACCGTCACCGCAGGGGGTGCGCGGCTGCTGGAGCGGCGGCTTTCGGCGCCATCACGGGAATTGCACGAAATCCAGTCCCGGCTCGACGCGGTGAGCTACCTGGTCTCCGAGAACCGGCTTACCGATTCA
>CBDUOT010000008.1:0-53646 GCA_965368915.1 uncultured Rhodobacterales bacterium
GTCCCGTGGCTGTCCACCCGACGCGGCAGGGCGAGGGACTCGGCGCTCTTCTCATTCACGAAAGCCTCGCCGAAGCGGCGCGGCTTGGCTGGGAAAGGGTGCTTCTTGTCGGTGACGAACCCTACTACCGCAGGTTCGGCTTCAGCATACGCTTGGGTGTCGAGATGCCGCCACCGACGAACCCGGACCGCGTGCTTGGCCTCGCTCTTCGTCCGGGGGCATGGGATGGGGTGGCAGGGCCGGTGACCCGTGCCGTGCAACAGGCGCAAGATTGAAGCAGGGCCTGGCTGTTACTATCTCACTAGTATGAACGAGTCTCACGATAAGCCCGATGCCTCGGCTGACGGTTCTGGTGAGGTGGCGCTGCCCGCGACCACCCTTCCTCCCGATGCTCTCGTTGAGATCGCGGCGCTTGTGCTCCGCCTCAGGCGCGCGAACGGATCGGTGATGCGCTTGATGAACGCAGTCGGCGGGAAGATCGAGTCGCGTCTGAAATCTCTGCCGCAAAGCGTTCGACGGCTGCTGGATACCGGAACGGCGGGCTTGCTGGCCCAATCCTACCAGATTGCCGGCCAGGTCACTGCGCATCCGGCGGTGCCCGACACGGGCACTTGGGGGCATCGCGTGGGCGCGGCGACCGGGGGCGCGCTGGGTGGGGTCGGTGGCCTTGGGACCGCGCTTGTGGAACTGCCCGCGACCATCACGCTTTTCTTCAGCGCGATGCAGAAAGTGGCGGCAGAGTACGGTTACGACCCCGTTTCCGAGGAAACCCGGCTGACATGCCTTGAGATCTTCGGCTCGGGCGGGCCTTTGGAAGACGACGACGGGGTGGACACGACCTTTATTGGTACGCGGCTTGCCGTCAGCGGCACAACCATGCAGACGCTGATCCGGCAGGTGGCGCCAGCGCTCGCCGCCGTTCTGGGTCGCAAACTCGCCGGGCAAGCGGTGCCGGTCCTTGGTGCCGCAGCCGGGGCCGGTATCAATCTGGCCTACCTGTCCTATTACAAGGATATGGCGCATGTCCGTTTCGGTCTGAAACGGCTGGCAGAGAGTTACGGCGTCGAACGCGTCGAGGCGCAGTTCCGCTCAGACCTCGTTCGGATCGGGTCCGGCAGCGCCGCGTGACCGCCGGAATAGACTGTGAGCATTCTTTGCAGTTGGAATACGCCTAGGGTGTCCTGACCGCAGACGCGCGTCAGATGTCCTGCCGTGACAGCCAGTCCATCACACGGGCCCGCACGTTCGTGGCGCCGGTCTTGCATTCCGCATGAAGCAGTTCCGTCAGTTCGTCCAACCGGACGCGGCGAATGACGTGCTTGACCGGGCCGATCGAAGCCGGGCGCATCGACAGGGTCCGAATCCCGAGGGCAGCGAGGCAAATTGCCTCGACCGGGCGGCCAGCATCTTCACCGCAGAAGGACAATGGCGTACCCGTTTCTTCGCACCGCTTCACGATGTGACTGATGAAGCGCAGGAAGCTCGTGTTCAGCACGTCGTAGCGACGGCGGACCTGCTCGTTTTCGCGGTCTGCGGCAAAAAAGAACTGCTTCAGGTCGTTGCCGCCGATGGAGATGAAATCGGTCAGCTCATAGAATTCGCGTGGCGCGTAAGCAAGCGCGGGGGTCTCCAGCATCGCGCCGATCTCCAGATCGGCGGGCAGTGCATGGCCGCGCTCGCGTTCGCGTTTGACCTCATCCAATACCATCTGGCGCGCGCGGTGGAATTCCTCGTGCTCTGAGATGAAAGGAAACATGATCGCGAGTGGACGCCCCTTCGCACCGCGCAATAGCGCCTGAAGCTGCATGCGCATGATGCCAGGCCGGTCAAGCGCGACACGAATTGCGCGCCAGCCCATCGCTGGATTGGGCTCTACCGCCCGCTTCATGTAGGGCAGCACTTTGTCCGAGCCGATGTCGAGTGTGCGGAATACGACTCGCTTACCCTTCGCGGCGTCGAGAACGCCAGAATAGATGGTGGCGAGTTCCGAACGCTGCGGCACACGGGCGCGAATTAGGAACTGAAGCTCGGTTCTGAAAAGTCCTACGCCTTCGGCGCCGGACCCGACGAGCGACGGCAGGTCCGCCATCAGGCCTGCATTCATCTGAAGCGAAATCGATGTGCCGCATTTCGCGGTAGCAGACTTTTCGCGGATCGAGGCATAACGCTCCTGCGCCTGCGCTTGCATCGCGATCTTGTCGCGGAAGGCCGCGGCAACGGATTCCTCGGGGCGCAAGTGCACGATGCCCTGATCGCCATCCACGAGGATCGCGTCACCGTTCAGCGCCTCGGTGGTTATGCGGTCGGCGTGTATCACAAGAGGGATTGCAAGCGCGCGCGCGACGATCGCCGCATGGGACCCTACCGCGCCCTCTTCCAGAACGACGCCCCGGAGCTTGCGACCGTAGTCGAGGAGTTCGGCCGGCCCGATATTGCGCGCAACGAGAATCGGGTTCTCGGGCATTTCTGCGCCGGTGTCGGCGCCTTGGCCAGTGAGAATCCGCAAAAGGCGGTTCGAGAGATCGTCGAGGTCGTGAAGCCGGTCTCGCAGATAAGGATCGGGCACGGTTTCAAGCCGCGCGCGTGCCGCGGACTGCTCCTTTTCGACCGCCGCCTCCGCTGACAGGCCGCGAGCAATGTCCTCCTCCATCCGCCGCATCCATCCACGGGAATTGGCGAACATCCGGTAGGCCTCGAGTACCTGCTTTTGTTCTTTGTCCTGACCCTCGGTCATGGTCAGCATCGCGTCGACCGACAGGCGCAGCTTGTCGACGGCTTCGTTCAGCCGCTCAAGTTCTTTCGTCGGATCGTCCGCGACCGGGTTCGTGATTACCACGCGTGGCTCATGCAGCCAGACATGGCCTTCCGCAGCACCTTCCTGCCCGGTGCCGCCCCGGATCATCACGGGCTGCTGGTGAAGTGCAGCCAACGCTTCGCCTTCACCAACGAAGGCGCCGAGTTCGGTCATTTCGGCCAGCACCATGGCGACGACCTCGAGGGCATAAACCTCGTCGTCCGAGAATTGTCGCGCCTGCTTGGATTGGACGACCAGGACACCGAGTTTTTCGCCCAAGCGTTGGATCGGTACACCCAGGAACGAGGAGTATATTTCCTCGCCCGTCTCAGGCATGTAACGGAAGCCTTTTTCCGTCGGTGCGTCCGCGGTGTTGATCGGCGACGAGGTCTTTGCGACCCGCCCCACGAGGCCTTCTCCAAGGCGCATGCGCGTCTGGTGGACCGACTCTTCCTTCAGGCCTTCGGTCGCGCAGAGTTCGAGCGTTTCGTCATCGCGAAACAAGTAGATCGAGCAGACCTCGCACTCCATTGAATCCGCGATCAGATGCGTGATCCGGTCAAGCCGCTCCTGCCCCGCACCGGCATCGGCAAGGCTGTCACGCAAACGCCTAAGGAGCTTGCGGCTTTCGGTTTCTGTGCGTTCCGGCATGACCCCCCGTCAGTGCCCTGGCGCGGCTAATGCCTCAGGCCGCATTCTCCAATTCGAACGCATCATGGAGTGCCTGCACCGCGAGTTCCATATATTTCCGGTCGATCAGAACCGAAATCTTGATCTCCGAAGTTGAAATGACCTTGATGTTGATATTTTCGGCAGAAAGCGCCTTGAACATCTTTGCGGCCACCCCGGTGTGACTCCGCATGCCGATGCCGACGACGGACACCTTCGCAACCTCGGTGTCGATAATAAGTTCGTCATACTGGATCTTGTTCGCGGCCTTGGCGTCTTCCAACGCCTTCTGGGCGCGCGCGACCTGATTGATCGGGCAGGAGAACGTCATATCGGTCACGGCGCCGGGATGGGCGTCGTCGTAGTTCTTTTCCGAGATGTTCTGAACGATCATGTCGACGTTCAGCCCCGCATCTGCGAGCGCTCCGAATATGGCCGAGGCGACGCCGGGCCGGTCCTCGATGGTGAAGAGGGTGATCTTGGCCTCGTCGCGAGAATAGGCGACGCCCGATACGACTTTCGATTCCATGATTTCCTCCTCAGAGCAGACGAGCGTTCCGGAGTTGTTGTCGCTGTCCTCAAACGAGGACAGAACGCGCAGGCGCACGTTGTAGCGCATGGCGAGTTCGACTGAACGGGTTTGCAGAACCTTCGCGCCGAGCGATGCGAGTTCCAGCATTTCTTCGAAGGCGATCTTTTCGAGCTTTCGGGCCTTGGCAGAGATGCGCGGGTCCGTCGTGTAGATGCCATCGACGTCGGTATAGATGTCGCACCGATCCGCCTCGAAGGCGGCGGCGAACGCCACCGCGGTCGTGTCTGAACCGCCGCGGCCGAGTGTCGTGACGCGGCCTTCTTCCGACAGGCCCTGAAAGCCCGCGACCACTGCGACCTTGAAGCCCTCAGCGAACTTCGCATCGATATTCTCGCGCGGGATCGAAACGAAGCGGGCGGCTGAATGGGCGGACGTCGTGTTGATCGGTACCTGCCAGCCCTGCCAGGATCGTGCGGGCACGTCCATTTCCTGAAGCCTGAGGGCCATCAGGCCGGCGGTCACGTTCTCACCGCTCGCGACGACGGCGTCGTATTCACGGGCGTCGTAAAGATGCGAGGTCTGTTCGACCCAGTTCACAAGCTCGTTTGTCTTGCCGGACATGGCCGAAACGATGACGATCACGTCATAGCCGCGCTCGACCTCACGCTTGACCTTTTGGGCAGCGTTGTGAATGCGGTCGAGATCGGCCACGGATGTGCCGCCGAATTTCATCACGAGAAGCGGCATTGCGGCCCCCCTTGCGCGCCCGAGTCAAATCGCGCGCTTCTTATGCGGGGGTGGGGCGGCATGCAAGTGGATAGGGTCTCGGACGGTCAGTCGAGACGGCGTGTCGCATTCAGAGAACACTGCATTTTCCGTTTCCGCCGTACGCAAGGCGAACCGATAGTGCCCGAAGCGCGCGCCGAAGCGTGGCAGTCTGCCCTAGAAGGGGATCGGGCGACCGGCGTAATCCTCGAAGCAGCCCGTGCTTTCCAGGGACAACGCGTCGAACCGGGCGATCAGGCCCGACACGGCCTCACCGGTATCAATGTCGGCTCCGGCGCCGCCCATATCGGTGCGAACCCAGCCCGGATGGTACATGCCGACCGCGATCCTGTCCGATCGAAGGTCCACGGCGAGGTTGCGCCCGAGGTTCAGCACCGCAGCCTTAGAGGCGCGATAAATGTAGCTGCCACCAGGCGCGCGTTCATCGGACGCCATGATCGATGAGAGGATTGCGATCTTGCCCCCCGCCGCGCGCAGATTTGGAAGCAGGGACTGAATGGTCAGAAAGACACCAGTCACGTTGACGGCGAAGGTCTCCGCCCAGGCATCTGGCGGGTAGCCAGTATCGATACTGTGTCCCTTGTCGATATAAATGCCGGCATTGCAGACAAGAAGATCGACCGGAGTGTCTTCTAATGCAGTGGCCATCGCCCGAACCGAACCCGGATCGGTCACGTCGAGCGGCAATAGCCCCGCCGCCGCTTGCCGCGCCGTTCCAGTCACCGTATCGCCACGTTCCGTCAGGGCAGAAAGAAGACCGTGACCGATACCCCGGTTGGCGCCGGTGATGATGATGTGCATGCAGTCTCGCTTTCTGTCTTTGGGAATTCGAAGGGTCACCAGGCCTCGGGCATTCGATCCGAAGCTGAGGCGTCAGTTGGTCTTCCGCGTGGGGACAAACGGAAGCGGCGCGACCGGCACGCCATCCTCGATCAGCTTCTTCGCTTCCTCCACGCGTGCCTCGCCGTAGATCGAACGTTCCGGCGCGAGGCCGTCGTGAATGGCACGGGCCTCTGAGACGAAGTTCATCCCGACATAGTCAGAGTTTTCCTCGAGGTGACGGCGCGCCTTGGCCAACATCTCTTCCGCCTGCGATGCGGGCTTTGAGATCGAGGTTTCCTCTTTCACCGCAGCTTTCCGCGCGGGGCGCACGGACGGCGCCATCAAGGTCTTTTCGACTTTGTCGGAACCGCAGGTGGTACATGTGACCTTGCCGATTCCGCGAAGGCGCTCAAAGGCTTCGGCTGATTGAAACCAGCTTTCAAAACCATGGTCATTGTCGCATGTGAGCGCGTAACGGATCATTCGAGACCTCTTGCCAGTCCCGTCCTATGTGGGCAATTTCGCCCGAAAATCAAGCGTTTCAGTCCAGCCTGCCGTTCAGGTTCTTGGGGTCGAACCCGGCAAGAAGGGCCTTCAATTCCGGCTCATCCACCTTGCTGGCAGCCTTTTTCGGTGTGAACCACTTGCGCTTGCGTTGATCGCGCTCGGGGTACTTGCCGTGCAGATGCGTCACTTTCACGGGATAAACAGTGACGGCGCAGGGCTGAGCAGTGCCATCATCTAGGATCTTGTCATAGGCGTAGATTCCGCTTCCACCCGCCATGACGACGCCTTCGACGCCAGCCTCTTCGTAGGCTTCCACCAAGGCACATTCCGGGCCCGATTTGCCGTCAATGGGCCACCCCTTTGGCACGATCCAGCGGCCCGTGTCGCGGCTGGTGATCAGAAGGATCCGGCAGCCGTCCTTCTTGCGCACGCGATAGCAGATCGCACCATATTGTGCCGTGGCCGCTTCAGCCACGGCCGACTCTTTGTCGTGTTTTTTCATTTTGCTGCCCGAAGCGTTGATCGCTTCGCCCCTTGCTCTTGTATTCTTCGATCTACTGACCTGTTCCTTTGATCGATAAATTCTCAATCATCCTACCATGCGACAGCCCCGGATGCCACCTTAAGCGCCGGGTGTATGACCACCTAGAACGCTTGCAAAATTGCTTGTGTCTATGTTTCCGCCAGACAGGATGACACCCACTCGGCGATCGCGCATCACATCGCATTCCTGCAAAAGCGCTGCAAGTGGGGCTGCGCCCGCACCCTCGGCGGTGTTGTGCGTATCGGCGAAGTAGATGCGGATCGCTTCGGCTATTTCGTCTTCGCTGACGGAAAGGATCCGCGCGGCGCCGCGGCCGTAGATGTCGAGCGCCTCTTGCACCGGAACACGCACCGCCATCCCGTCGGCGAAAGTGCGCGCGCTGTTGGTTTCGATGGGGCGGCCAGCTTCGACGGACAGCTTGGCGCAGGCGGCTTCGGTGGAGACAACGCCCACAACTTCGGTCGACAGTCCCAGGGCGTCACGCGCCGCGATGACCCCGCAGATGCCCGAACCGCAGCCGATGGGCACGTAGACCGTGTCGAGCGGCGGTGCGGCGCGGAAGAACTCAAGCCCATAGGTCGCGACTCCGCGAACGAGTTCCCTGTGGAACGGTGGCACGGGAAACAGGCCCTCTTCCTCGGCCAGCCGCATCGCTTCTTCCTTCGCGGTGTCGAAGTCGTCGCCGAATTCGCGCAGGTCCGCGCCGAAGGCCCGCATTGCCGCGTTCTTTTCGACGGAGTTGCCGTGGGGCACGTACACGACTGCCCGAAGACCGGCACGTGTGGCGGCGCGGGCCTGCGCTTGCCCGTGATTGCCGCGCGTGGCGGTAATGATGCCCGCGCAGTCAGGTTTTGTGCGCCTCAGCCAGTCGATCAACGTGATCGCTCCGCGCACCTTGAACGCGCCAATCGGCCCGTGGTTCTCATGCTTGACCCACACCTCGGCGCCGGTCCGGAGCCCGAGCTGCGGCCAGGCATATTGCGGCGTGGGGTTCATGTGGGAATGGACGAGGTCGGCAGCGGCGTGCAGTTCGTCGAGCGTGAATTGCATCGGATCTCCTCGGTGTCAGGTGGCGCGGAGCGGCAGGCCGGTCGCATCGGCGAGCGCGGCGAAAAAGGTGTCCAAGCCGGCGTGGTCCGACAGGTCCGCCAAGGCGGCGCGTGCCTTGCCCGCCAGTTCGCGCTGGCGGTCGCTTTGCGCGAGTTCGAGTATCGCCGCTGCAAGCGTTTCGGGGTCTTCGACTTCCACCGCGGCGGCGGCTGACGAAAGCGCGGCGTAGGCCGGGGCGGAGTTCGCGACATGCGGGCCGTGCAGGATGGCTGAGCCGTGGGCGGCGGGTTCAAAAGGCGTATGGCCGCCCCGATCGACGAGCGAACCGCCAACGAATGTCATACCGGAGGCGCGATACCAAACGTCCATCTCACCCATCGTGTCGGCGAGGTAGATCGGGGTCTCGGCGCTGGGATCTTCGCCACGGGAGCGGGTCGCGAAGTCCAGGCCGGTCTTCCGGATAGCATCCTCTATCTCGTCGCGACGGCGCGGATGGCGCGGGGCGAGGATCAGGCGCAGTTCCGGACGTTGGGCCCGAGCGCGGAGGAACGCGGAGAGAACCTGTTCCTCTTCGCCTTCGTGGGTCGAGGCAGCGAGAAGCGTCGTTTCACGGACGAAGGGCAGCGGTTCGTCTGCGTGGGTTGCGGCGACGGTGGACTTCAGATTCACGATGGGACCCAGCCGATCTGGCGGCAATCCGAGTTCAAGGAAGCGCGTCTCCGATTGGCGGTCCTGCGCAGAAAGAAAGCGGAGCGAGCCGAGAAGCTGCTGCGCAAGACCCGGCAGGCGTGACCAGAATCGATAGCTTTTGTCCGACATTCGCGCGCCGATCACTAAAACGGGGACGTTTTGCGAAGCGCAGGTGACCAGCCGTTCCGGCCAGAGTTCGTTTTCGACAACGACAAGTGCACGCGGTTTCCAGATATCGAGGAAGCGTCGCACCGTATGGCGCAGGTCGTGCGGGGCAAGCCGTGCTGAGATCCTGGGGTCATTCCAGCTTTCAACCAGCGACCGACCGGTTTCGGTGTTGCAGGTCAAGATGAACCTCAAGCCGGGATCGCGGTCGAGAGCCGCTGTCACCAGCGACCGAACGGATGCCAGTTCGCCATTCGACGCGGCGTGAAGCCAGATATATGGCCCCGGTTCGGCAGTTGGCCGGTCAAGAAGCCAACGTTCCCTCATCGCGGTCGGAAGCGTCCGACCGGTCAGCGCGTCCCATCGGGAGCGCACGCTGAGCGCGGGCCACAAGATCAGCGTAAGGATGAGCCGGTAGAGAAACATGGGTTTCGTCTGACACAGGCGCGGTCGCCCGGCAAGGCGGCACCACTCACGTTCAATTACCGAGGATCGTCGGCAGTCTCAGCCCGTGGTCCTTCGCGCATTCGATGGCGGATTCATAACCGGCGTCCGCGTGGCGCCAAACGCCCGAGGCCGGATCGTTCCAAAGAACGCGATCCAGTCGCTTCGCGGCTTCGGGCGTGCCATCGGCGACGATCACGACTCCGGCGTGCTGGCTGAACCCCATGCCGACGCCGCCGCCGTGGTGAAGCGAGACCCACGTCGCCCCGGACGCCGTGTTGACGAGCGCATTGAGAAGCGGCCAGTCGGACACGGCATCGGAACCGTCCTTCATCGCTTCGGTTTCCCGGTTGGGAGATGCGACCGAGCCGGCATCAAGGTGGTCGCGGCCGATCACGATGGGCGCTTTCAGTTCGCCCGAGGCCACCATTTCGTTGAACATCAACCCAGCGCGGTGGCGGTCGCCGAGGCCGATCCAGCAGATGCGGGCGGGCAGGCCCTGAAAGGCGATGCGCTCCGCTGCCATGTCCAGCCAGCGGTGAAGGTGCTCGTTCTCGGGGAAGAGCTTTTTCATCGCCGCGTCGGTCTTGCGGATGTCCTCTGGGTCGCCCGAAAGCGCGCACCAGCGAAACGGGCCGACGCCCTTGCAGAACAACGGACGGATATAGGCGGGGACGAAGCCGGGAAAGGCGAAGGCGTTCTCAAGCCCTTCCTCTTTCGCGACCTGACGGATGTTGTTGCCGTAATCGACGGTGGGCACGCCCGCCTCGTGAAAGGCGACCATCGCTGCGACATGGATTTTCATCGAGGCGCGGGCTTCGCGCTCGACGCGCTTGGGATCGGTCTCCTGCCGCTCGCGCCATTCAGCAACGGTCCAGCCCAGGGGCAGGTAGCCATGGACCGGATCGTGGGCCGACGTCTGGTCGGTCACGATGTCGGGCCGGGGGCCGCCGTCCTTCATGCGGCGTGCAATCTCGGGAACGATCTCGGCGGCGTTGCCGACAAGGCCCACAGACTTCGCTTCACCCGCCTTGGTCCAGGTGTCGATGAGGGCGAGCGCCTCGTCAAGTGTATGAGCTTTCTCGTCCAAGTATCTGGTGCGGATGCGAAAATCGACTCGAGTCTCGTCGCATTCAACGGCAAGGCAACAGGCGCCCGCGAACACGGCCGCCAGAGGCTGAGCCCCGCCCATACCGCCAAGGCCCGCAGTCAGGATCCAGCGACCTTTAAGATCGCCGCCGTAGTGTTGGCGCCCGGCTTCCGCGAAGGTTTCATAAGTTCCCTGCACAATGCCTTGAGTTCCAATGTAAATCCACGATCCCGCTGTCATCTGGCCGTACATCATCAGGCCCTTGCGGTCGAGTTCGTTGAAATGCTCCCAGGTGGCCCAATGCGGGACGAGGTTCGAGTTGGCGATCAGAACGCGGGGGGCGTCGGGATGGGTTTTTACCACGGCCACCGGACGTCCCGACTGGACGACCAGCGTCTCGTCCGCCTCAAGATCCTTCAGCGTTGCGACGATGCGGTCAAAATCGCCCCAGCTTCGGGCTGCCCGGCCGATGCCGCCATAGACGACGAGTTCATGCGGGTTCTCGGCAACGTCGGGATGCAGGTTGTTCATAAGCATCCTGAGCGGCGCTTCGGTCAGCCAGCTCTTCGCATTCAGCTCCGTTCCTGTCGGCGGATAGACATCGCGGGTGTTCTTGCGGTCGAGCATCGGGTTTCTCCTTCAGGCGAGCTTGCCCGATCGGGCGAGGCGGTCGAGGTTTATGAGAATTGCACGCAGCACCGCGCGGGTGGCTTCGGCGCGGGTGACATCATAGGTCCATGGCGGCGCCTCCTCAGAGAGATAGGCGCGTTGGGCCAGCTCCATCTGGATCGCATGTATGCCGTCTTCGGGATGGCCGTAGTGCCGCGTTGTCCAGCCCCCTTTGAACCTGCCGTTGATCACGAAATCCATGTCCGTTTCCAGTGAGCAGGTGTCTGCCGTCGCATGTTCGACGAGCGCGGCGCAGGACTTGCCATCGTTGGTGCCGATCGAGAAGACCGGCAGCTCGCCTTTGAACAGGAATGAAATTCTCGAGCGGATAGAGTGGCAGTCGTACAGGACGGCCACACCGTGGCGCTCCTTGACGCGTGCGACTTCTTCCTCAAGCGCTGCGTGGTAAGGCGTGTGGTACGTATCACGCCGGGCTAGGATTTCGTCTTCAGAGGGTTCCTGTCCCTTGGTCCAGATCGGTTCGCCGTCGAAATCGGTCACTGGACAAAGCGCGGTCGTATTCTGACCGGGGTAAAGCGAAACGCCTACGGGGTCGCGATTGGCGTCGATCACGTAGCGGTGCACGTTCGAGCGGACGATGGTGGCAGCGTGCAACAGGCTGTCGTAGAGGCGCGTGATGTGCCAGTCGGTATCAGCGAGCTTGCGGCCGTTTTCGTTGAGGCGGGTCATCAGGCTATCGGGCAGCCATGTGCCGCCATGCGGTTGGGCGAGTATGACCGGGCTATCGCCCCGCGTGAGTTCGAAGACGTTCATGGGCGGAGTTCCGGCAATGTCAGGCCCGTGGCCTTCGCAATCGCGCCCGTGGCGATAAGCCGGGCGGCGGCTTCGAGTTCAGGGGCGAGGTAGCGGTCTTCGCGAAGCGGGGGGATGTCCTCGCGAAGTCGCGCCAGCGTGTCTTGCAGGGGTTGGGAGGTCTTCAGTGGCGAGCGGAATTCGATCCCCTGCGCGGCGCAGACGAGTTCCACGCCAAGGATACGGTCGAGGTTTTCGACCATTCGGCGCAACCGGCGCGCGCCATGGGCGGCCATGGAGACGTGGTCTTCCTGATTGGCGCTGGTGGGCGTGGAGTCGGTCACGGTCGGATGGGCAAGGTGCTTGTTCTCGCTCATCAGCGCCGCCGTCGTCACCTCGGCGATCATATAGCCCGAGTTGAGGCCGGGATCCGGGGTGAGGAAGGGCGGCAGGTCATGGCTAAGCGTCGGATCGACCATCAGCGCGATACGCCGCTGTGCTATGGCACCGATTTCGGCGAGGGCGAGCGCGATCATGTCGGCGGCAAAGCCCACCGGCTCGGCGTGGAAATTGCCCCCGGAAACGATAAGGCCTGCATCGGTCAGGACCAGCGGGTTATCGGTGGCCGCGTTCGCCTCGATCTCCAGCGTACGGGCGGCTTGGCGGAGGACATCCATCGCCGCGCCTGTGACCTGAGGCTGACACCGGATGCAGTAGGGGTCCTGAACGCGCGTGTCCCCCTCGCGGTGGCTTTCCCGGATTTCCGATCCATCTAGCAGCGCGCGGAGGAAAGCCGCTGCCTCGATCTGCCCGGCGTGACCTCGCAGGGTGTGTATCTCGGGTTGTAGTGGCGCAGTGGAGCCCATGATCGCGTCGGTCGACATCGCCGAAGTGACAAGCGCGCATTGCGCCGCGCGCCAGGCCTCGAACAGGCCGGCGAGCGCGAAGGCGGTGGAGAACTGGGTGCCGTTGATGAAGGCGAGCCCCTCTTTCGGGCCGAGCGGAATGGGGCTGAGACCTGCTTTGGCGAGCGCCTCCGCGCCCGAAAGGATCTCGCCGTCAACTTCGGCTTCGCCCGCACCGATCATAACGGCGGTCATATGCGCGAGAGGGGCAAGGTCACCCGATGCCCCCACAGAGCCTTGGGAAGGAATGACCGGCGTCACGCCGCGCGCAAGCATGTCCTCGAGCAGTTCGATCAGTTCCCAGCGGACACCCGATGCGCCACGGCCAAGAGACAGCAACTTGAGCGCCATCATGAGACGGGCATGCCGGCGCGAGACGGGGTCACCCACACCGCAACAATGGCTGAGGATAAGGTTCCGCTGAAGTTTAGCAGTGTCCTTCGCAGCGACGCGGACCGAGGCGAGCTTTCCGAAGCCGGTGTTGACCCCGTAGACCGGTGTTTCCCCGGCTGCGGCCTCTGCGATAGCCGCGGCGGCGCGGTCGACGTCAGGCTTGGCGGTGCGGTCGAGGCGCACCGGGGCTTCGTCTAGCCAGATGCGGAGAAGGTCCGTCAGCGTGACCTGCCCGGGCGTCAGTGTCAGCGCGGTCACGTCCAGCCTCCGATGATGCGTTGATGAAGCGGATTGTAGCCGAAGCGGTAGGACAGTTCGGCCGGGTGCTCGACATCCCAGATGGCAAAGTCGGCGCGAGTGCCGGGAGCAATGGTGCCCCGATCGGCCAGGCCGAGCGCGCGGGCGGCGTTCACCGTGACGCCTGCCAACGCTTCCTCGGGCGTCATGCGGAAAAGGGTGCAGGCCATGTTCATTGCCAGAAGGATCGAGTTCATTGGCGAGGAGCCGGGATTGAGGTCTGTCGCGACGGCCATCGGCACCTGATGCTTGCGGAACAGGTCGATCGGCGGGGCCTGCGTTTCACGTAACGTGTAGAAGGCGCCGGGAAGGATGACGGCGACGCTACCGGCCCCAGCCATCGCCTTCACGCCAGCCTCATCGAGATATTCGAGGTGATCGGCGGACAAGGCGCCGTAGCGCGCGGCCATCGCGGCCCCGCCGAGGTTTGACAATTGCTCTGCATGAAGCTTGACGGGCAGGTCGAGCGACTTCGCGACCTCGAAGACGCGCGCGATCTGGTCGGGTGAAAAGGCTATCCCTTCGGAAAACCCATCCACCGCATCGACGAGGCCTTGCTCATGCGCCGTCTTGAGCGTCGGGATGCATACGTCGTCGATATAGGCATCGGCGCGGCCCTCGTATTCCGTCGGCACGGCATGGGCGCCGAGGAATGTGGTCTGTACTTCTATGGGTCGCAGTTGAGGCAGGCGCCTCGCCGCGCGAAGCATCCGGAGTTCGGTGTCCATGTCGAGGCCGTAGCCGGACTTGACCTCGATAACCGATACGCCTTCGGCGATCAGGGCGTCGACACGGGGCAGGGCGGCGGCGACGAGGTCGTCCTCTGACGCTGCGCGGGTGGCGCGGACGGTCGAGACGATGCCGCCACCCGCTTTCGCGACATCTTCGTAGCTTGCGCCATTCAGGCGCATCTCGAATTCGTTCGCGCGGTTACCGCCATGAATGATGTGCGTGTGGCAGTCGATAAGTGCGGGCGTGACAAGCCTGCCGCCGAAGTCGTGACGCGGAAATGCCGCCGTGGCGGCGGGAATGTCGGCGGCGGGGCCTACCCATAATATGCCGTCCGGCGTCACCGCGATTGCGGCATCGTCGATCAGGCCATAGGGCGCGTGCCCCGTCATCGTGGCCACGCGACAATTCGTGAACAAGGCGTTGGCTTGGCGCATCTCGATGTCAGAAAGAAGGTGGTTGTCGATGCTCCTTGTATGACAGTATAGATAATATGTCTAGACATAAGGCATCACGATGATCTTCGCGAGGCAGGCACTTCTTCCGTCAGGTTGGGCGGCCAACGTACGGGTGAAAGTAGAAGAGGGGCATATCACCGACGTGACGGCCGATACGGCCCCGCAAGCCGGCGATGTGCGCGTCAATACGCTGCTGCCAGCGCTCGGCAATCTGCATTCGCACACGTTTCAACGCGCTATGGCGGGGATGACTGAACATCGCTCGGCCGGGCGGGAAAGCTTCTGGACCTGGCGCGAGATCATGTACCGGTTCGTCGACGCATTGGCGCCCGAAGATGTCGAATCCATCGCGGCGATGGTCTTCATGGAAATGCAGGAAGCGGGCTATGCCTCGGTCGGCGAGTTCCACTATCTGCATCACGGCTCGGGCGGCGCGCGCTATGGGAATATCGCGGAACTGTCAGAGCGCATTTTTGCAGCCGCGGTGCGGAGCGGGATCGGCCTGACGCACCTGCCGGTGCTTTACAGCTATGGCGGGGCGGGTCGGAAGCCGCTGGCGGGCGGGCAGCTTCGCTTCGGCAATGACATGGAAAACTTCGCCGCACTGCTTGCCGAAGCCAGAAAAGCGGCAAAGGCGCTGCCCGATGACACGCGCGTGGGCGTCGCGCCGCACTCCCTTCGTGCAACGACGCCGGAGGATCTGGCCGAGGTGCCGGCGCAGGCTGACGGTGCGCCGATCCATATTCATATCGCCGAACAGCCGCAGGAAGTGGCGGAGATCTCCGATTGGCTCGGTGCGCGACCGGTCGAATGGCTTCTGGACAACGCACCGGTCGGGTCCGGCTGGTGCGCCATTCACGCCACCCACATGACCCCGGAAGAGACGAAAGCACTGGCCCGATCAGGGGCCGTCGCAGGGCTTTGCCCGGTGACGGAGGCCAATTTGGGCGACGGTCCGTTCGACGGCCCGGGCTGGATCTCTGCTGGCGGCGCTTTCGGCGTCGGTTCGGATTCCAACGTCAGGATATCGCTCGTCGAGGAACTGCGGACACTTGAATATTCACAGCGTCTCAGAGACCTGTCGCGGAACGTCATGGTCCCAGATGCGGGCTCGGTCGGGGCTTTCCTCTATACGAACGCTGCAAGAGGCGCGGCACAGGCGCTGGGTCGGGCAGCGGGTGACATCGCCGCAGGTCGGCTCGCGGACCTCATTGCGATTGACGCCGACCACCCCGCGCTCTGCGCGCTTGGCGGGGACCAAGTGCTCGACGGACTTTGCTTCGCGGCGCCGGACGGGCTTGTCACCGACCTCTGGTCGGCAGGCCGGCACCGGGTTCGCGAAGGACGCCATATCGAGAGGGAACGGATCGTGGCTACCTATCGGAGGACGATGGCGAACCTGATCGCGCGTCTCTGACAGCGTCGCACCGGAGGGGTAGAGATGGGTCGACAGATTGCAGATCAAGGCGGCGAGGCAGACCGCACAGAGCGGATGACCTTCCGCGATGTGAAGACGGAGATCCTGCGCCGGATCACCGAAGGCGATTGGGCGCCCGGTGCTCTCTTGCCCGGAGAGGTCGAGCTTGCCGAGGCCTACGGCATCGCCCGCGCCACGGTAAACCGGGCCATGCGGGAACTGACCGAAGAGGGGCTTCTCGAACGTCGGCGCAAGGCGGGGACGCGCGTCAGGTCCTCGCCCCTGAGGTCGGCGCGCTTCGAAATCCCGATCGTCCGTTCCGAGGTTGAAGCGACAGGCGCCGCCTACAGCTATGCGCTTCTCGAACGCGAAGTACAGATCGCGCCGGGCTGGTTGCGCCCCACGCTCGACCTGAAAAAGGGTGCGCGCGTGTTGCATCTGGCTTGCCTTCACCTCGCCGATGGCGCGCCCTTTCAGTTCGAGGACCGCTGGATCAACCTCGCCGCGCTCCCAAAGGCCGAGACCGCCGATTTCAGCGAAATCGGTCCCAACGAATGGCTGGTAAAGACCGTGCCCTTCTCCGAAGTCGAAATCAGCTTTCTCGCGACGGAGGTCGACGAACGCGTCGCGGCCAATCTCTCGATGGAACCGGGGGAGCCCGTCTTCACCGTCGAGCGCACGACATGGTGGGAGGGCCAGTCGATTACCTATGTCCGGCTTTATTTCGCGCGAGGCTATAGGATGACGACGCGCTATTGACGAACGGCTTCCCCGGCGAAAGGTTGGGCGCGGAAAAGCGGCAAGGAGGCCCAATATGGCGACGCACATGACGCCCGAGATGGTCGAGGCCTACCGGCGCGACGGCGCTGTGCTCGTCAAAGGCCTCTGGAAGGATTGGGTCGAGGTGATCCGCGCGGGCATCCAGCGCAACATGGAAGAGCCGGGACCCTATGCCGCGGAGAATTTGAAGCCCGGCGAACGCGGACGGTTCTTCGACGATTACTGCAACTGGACGCGAATACCCGAATTCCGCCAAGTGATCGAAAAGTCCGACGTGTCGGACGTGGCAGCGAAGCTCATGGGCTCCGGGACTGTCCAAGTCTTCCACGATCATGTGCTGGTGAAGGAGCCGGGTACCTCCAAACCGACGCCTTGGCATCAGGACGGGCCGTACTACTTCGTCGAGGGAACACATACCGTAAGCTTCTGGTCGCCGGTCGATCCGGTCCGCGAAGCCTCGCTTCGGTGCGTCGCGGGATCGCACCGCTGGGAAAAGGAGGTGCTGCCGACGCGCTGGCTGAGCGAGGAGACCTTCTATCCCGACCCGGACGCCTACATGCCCGTTCCCGACCCCGACGCAGAAGGCATGCGCATCCTCGAGTGGGAGATGGAGCCCGGCGACGCGGTCGCCTTCGATTTCCACACATTGCACGGCGCGCGCGGCAACACGACGGACGCGCGACGGCGGGCCTTCTCCCTGCGTCTCGTGGGTGAGGATGCCCGCTACGTGGAGCGTCCGGGGCGCACGTCGCCGCCCTTTCCCGGCCATGACATGAAGCCGGGCGAGCGCCTGCGCGCGGACTGGTTTCCGTATCTGCGGGGCGGGGCGGCGGCCTAACCTTGGTATTCACTCATCGCTTGTTCGCGCTTGCGGAATGGTCGCATTCATTTCAGGCCATCGGACTTGCGGCTCGGTCCTCTTGGCTCTAACCAGCGGCTCATGACGCTCAAGCTTCCTTCCGTCCGGGGCCAGTTGACCCCAGACCGCCCGCTGTCCGACCTGACCTGGCTGCGCGTCGGCGGGCCGGCGGAATGGCTTTTCCAGCCGGCGGATGTCGCGGACTTGCAGGCCTTCCTCGCGGAACTGCCTGCCGACGTGCCGGTCTTTCCGATGGGTGTCGGGTCGAACCTCATCGTCCGAGACGGCGGCATCCGGGGGGTCGTGATCCGGCTTGGACGGAGGTTCAACGGCATCGCGATCGAGGGTAACCGTGTGATCGCCGGGGCCGCGGCGCTCGACGCGCACGTCGCGCGGAAGGCCGCCGAGGCTGGTGTGGATCTGACCTTCCTGCGCACGATCCCGGGTGCGATCGGCGGCGCGGTTCGGATGAATGCGGGCTGCTACGGCTCCTACACCGCAGATCACCTAGTCGAGGCCCAAGTTGTCCTGCGGGACGGCACGCTGAGGACCGTCTCCGCGGGCGAGATCGGCTTCGCATACCGGCATTCCGACCTTCCCGAGGGCGCAGTGGTCGTCGAGGCTGTCTTTGAAGGCCCTGACGGCGATCCCGCCGCCTTGCAGGCGAAGATGGAGGAGCAGCTTGCCAAGCGCGACGCGACGCAGCCGGTCAAGGATCGCTCCGCAGGCTCGACCTTCCGCAACCCGGCCGGATTTTCCTCGACGGGCAGAGCGGACGACGTGCACGATCTGAAGGCCTGGAAGCTCATCGACGAGGCTGGGCTTCGCGGCGCCCGGCGGGGCGGGGCGCAGATGAGCGAGAAGCATCCCAACTTTCTGATCAACACAGGCGCCGCCACGGCGGCTGATTTGGAAGGGCTGGGTGAAGAAGTGCGCGCGCGCGTTCGAGAGACGAGTGGGCACGACCTGCGATGGGAAGTGATCCGGATCGGCGAGACCTGAGACGCGCTACTGCGCGACTGCAGGCAGGTCGATCGCGCCGCCTTCGGCCGGGACAGTGATCAGCGACAGGTTCTCAAACCCACCGAGAACGGCATCGACTGCGACGGTCGCCAGAATGATCCCCATCACGCGGCTGATGATCGACGCGCCAGTGCCGCCGATATAGCGCCGAAGCCGCGTTGCGATCAGCAGCAGCCCGAGCGTGATGGCAAGCACCGCCATCAGCAATCCTGCCGTCACGAGCTGTTCGGGGATCGAGTTGCGGTGGTTGTCGGTCAGGATCACAACGACAAGCATCGCCCCCGGCGAAGCGATAGATGGCATGGCGAGCGGAAAGACCGCGCCGTCGAGATGTGACCGACCGGCCTGTTCGATCTCGGACTCGGGCTTCGATTCACCGAAAATCATGGTGAGTGCGAAAAGGAACAGGATGATGCCGCCCGCGATCTGAAACGATCCGAGCCGCAGACCGAGCGACTCCATCAGGGCCTGACCGCCAACGAGAAAGCCCAGCAGGACGAGTGCCGCAACGCCGACCGCGCGTATCGCGAGACGGGTGTGCAGCCGGGGCGGGACCGAAGTGGCGACGAACAGGAACACCGGCAGAGTGCCCACCGGGTCAATAACCACGAACAGGGTAATGAACTCGCGCAGGAGGCTTTGCCAGTCGGGCATGATCGGTAACTTTCAGAAGGAACGTATACTGCAATAGGCAATGGCCGGGCATCTCGCAAGCGCCGGAACGAAAAAGAGCTTTTGCCTATGACATAATGCAGCTACACTAAGCGGAGAAGCCCGGACCAACCGGGCGGGACGAGGCAAAAGTGGCGGGCAAGTCGAGCAGGACAGCCCCCAAAGTGGCGGTACTGATGGGTGGCCCTTCCGCAGAGCGGGAGGTGTCTCTGTCGAGTGGGCGCGAATGCGCCAACGCCCTGCGGGAGGCGGGTTACGAGGTGGTCGAGGTCGATGCTGACCGCGACCTGCCCGCGCGTCTTGGCGAAATCAACCCTGATGTCTGTTTCAACGCGCTCCATGGCCGCTGGGGTGAAGATGGCTGCGTTCAGGGCATGCTGGAATGGCTACGCATTCCCTATACCCACTCCGGTGTGCTCGCTTCGGCGCTCTCGA
This sequence comes from uncultured Rhodobacterales bacterium, assembly GCA_965368915.1. Taxonomy (GTDB): domain Bacteria; phylum Pseudomonadota; class Alphaproteobacteria; order Rhodobacterales; family Rhodobacteraceae; genus Albidovulum. The sequence continues at coordinate 19,484 of CBDUOT010000008.1, forward strand.
TGGACAAGACGCGCGCCAAGGGCATCTACCGCGACGCCGACATTCCGGTGGTTGAAAGCCTCCTTGCCCCGAAATCAGAGATCATGGCGCGGCACGTGATGGCGCCCCCCTACGTCGTCAAGCCGAATGCCGAAGGCTCCTCCGTGGGGGTCTATATCGTTGCGAAGGATGCCAATTCGCCGCCGCATCTTGGGCCGGAAATCCCTGAGATCGCGATGGTGGAGGAATACGTTGCGGGCCGAGAGCTGACCGTCTCCGTTCTTGGTGACAAGGCGCTCTGCGTGACCGAGATCATCTCCAGCGGCTGGTACGACTACCACGCGAAGTACGCCCCGGGTGGGTCGCGTCATGTCTGCCCGGCGGAACTGCCGGACGATATAACCGAAGCTTGCCGCGACTATGCGTTGCGTGCCCATCAGGCGCTTGGCTGTCGGGGCCTTTCGCGCAGCGATTTCCGCTGGGACGATACTCGCGGACTCGCCGGGCTTTTCATCCTCGAGACCAATACCCAGCCCGGCATGACGCCTACGTCGCTGAGCCCCGAACAGGCGGCGGCTGAAGGGATGTCGTTCGCAGATATCTGCGCCTGGATCGTGGAGGACGCGTCATGCGGCCGCTGAGAGCCCCGGAGCGCAGATATGCTGGCCAAGCGCCGCTTCGCGATCCCGCGCCGTCGCGGCTCGCCTACCGGATCGAGCGGCTGTGGCTTACGCCGAGGTTCCGGCTTGCGATGCGGGCCGGCGTGCCGTTCATCCTCATGGTTTCCGTCGTGGGCGGATACCTTGCCGATGAAGGACGCCGCGCCGCCATCGGCCAGCAGATCGCTGCGTTTCGCCAAAGCGTCGAGGAGCGGCCCGAATTCATGGTCGGCCTGATGGCGATCGACGGCGCCTCGGAGCCGGTCGCCAACGCGATCCGCGCGATGGTGCCGGTGGAACTGCCGACCTCTTCTTTCCGGCTGGATCTTGAAGCGATGCGCGCCGCGATTGCGCAGATCGATGCGGTGGCCTCGGCAGAGCTGAGGGTTCGCAAGGGCGGAATTCTTCAGGTCACCGTGACCGAGCGCGAGCCCGCGATCTTGTGGCGCAGTCAGCGCGGGCTTGAGATGCTGGACGCGACGGGGCACAGGGTCGCGACGCTTCTCGACCGCACAGCGCGGCCCGAACTTCCCGTTATCGCGGGCGAAGGCGCGGACGATCATGTGCCTGAAGCGCTTGAGATTCTCGCAGCCGCGCAGCCCATTCGGGACCGGATACGCGGCCTCATCCGTCTGGGCGACCGGCGCTGGGATGTGGTTCTCGACCGCAGCCAGCGCATTCTCCTGCCAGAGATCGACCCGTTGACGGCGCTTCAGACCGTGATCGCGCTCGATACCGCGCAGGATGTTCTTGGACGCGATCTGGCTGTCGTCGACATGCGCAATCCCGACCGTCCCACAGTGCGGCTTGTCGCCGTGGATGAAGAAACAAATCCGGATATGGAAACGAAGGTGTCAGGGCAATGACCGATCTCTACCAGTCCCAACGTGCCATGCGGAACATGCGCCGCGCCGCCATGCAGCGCGGCGTAATCGCGGTGCTCGATGTCGGTTCGTCGAAAATCGCCTGCCTCGTTCTCAGGTTCGAGCCGACCGAAACCGTCCGGGAGGACGGGCTGGGCTCGCTCGCCGGGCAGTCGCAGTTCCGCGTTATCGGCGCGGCGACGACGCGGTCGCGCGGTGTGCGCTTCGGCGAAGTCGACGCGATGCAGGAAACCGAGCGCGCGATCCGCACCGCCGTTCAGGCCGCACAGAAGATGGCCCAGACGCGCGTCGATCACGTCATCGCGTGCTTCTCGGGCGCGCAGCCGCGCAGCTACGGTCTCGCGGGTGAGATCGAGATCATGGACGGGCAGGTCAGCGAACAGGACGTGGCCCGCGTTCTTGCCGCCTGTGATGTGCCGGACTTCGGTCACGGGCGCGAGGTTCTTCATGCGCACCCGGTCAACTTCGCGATCGACCACCGCTCGGGTCTCGGCGATCCGCGCGGGCATGTGGGCAACAAGCTTGCCGCCGACATGCACCTGCTGACGATCGACACCGACGCCTTGCAGAACCTGCTTTACTGCATCCGCCGCTGCGATCTCGAGATCGCGGGGCTTGCATCTTCGTCTTATGTCTCGGGCCTCGCCTCGCTCGTCGAGGACGAGCAGGAGTTGGGCGCGGCCTGCATCGACATGGGCGGTGGGGCGACGGGTCTGTCGATTTTCATCAAGAAACACATGATCTTTGCCGAAAGCGTCCGACTTGGCGGCGATCATGTGACATCCGACATTTCGAAGGGCCTTCAGGTGCCGCTGGCCACCGCGGAACGGATCAAGACCATTCATGGCGGTGTGCAGGCAACAGGCATGGACGACCGCGAAATGATCGAGATCGGCGCGGATTGCGGCGATTGGGAGAAGGACCGCAGGAAGGTCAGCCGGACCGAGCTGATCGGGATCATGCGGCCGCGTGTCGAGGAAATTCTCGAAGAGGTTCGGTCCATTCTCGACGCGGCCGGTTTCGATCAACTGCCGAGCCAGCAGATCGTGCTCACCGGTGGTGCGAGCCAGATCCCGGGCCTCGATATGCTGGCCGCGCGAATCCTTGGCCAGAATGTGCGACTCGGACGTCCTCTACGCGTTCAGGGGCTGCCGCAGGCGGCGACCGGGGCGGCGTTTTCGTCAACCGTGGGCCTTTGCCTTTTCGCGGCACACCCGCAGGACGAGTGGTGGGACTTCGAGATTCCGACCGAAAGGTATCCCGCACGTTCGCTGCGCAGAGCCATGAAATGGTTTAAAGACAACTGGTAACCGCATTATCTTGAGAGATCGGCGAAATGCCGCTTAAACGCAGAGCCAAGACCCCAGATTTTGTGGCGAATGGACGTTTTTTTCGTGACCTATTGGGATTCACTCACTAAAATCGCTCCAATGCGGGAAAAAAGGCCGGGCACGGGCCAGGGACATGACAGGCGGATAAAATGACATTGAATCTGATGATCAACGAACGCGAAGACCTCAAGCCGCGCATCACCGTGTTCGGTGTGGGTGGCGCTGGCGGCAATGCCGTCAACAACATGATCGAGCAGCGGCTGGAGGGCGTGGAGTTCGTGGTCGCGAACACCGACGCGCAGGCGCTGGCGCAAAGCCAATCGCAAGCCCGCATCCAGATGGGTGTGAAGGCGACCGAGGGCCTTGGCGCGGGCGCCCGTCCGTCAGTCGGCGCCGCCGCCGCCGAGGAAACGATCGAAGAAATCGTGGATCATCTCGCGGGCGCGCACATGTGCTTCATTACTGCCGGTATGGGTGGGGGCACCGGTACCGGGGCGGCGCCGATCATCGCACAAGCCGCGCGTGAGCTCGGCGTGCTGACGGTCGGCGTCGTCACAAAACCCTTCCAGTTCGAAGGCGCCAAGCGGATGCGTCAGGCCGACGAGGGGCTTGAGGCGCTGCAAAAGGTGGTCGACACGCTGATCATCATCCCGAACCAGAACCTGTTCCGGCTGGCCAACGAAAAGACGACCTTCACCGAAGCCTTCGCACTGGCTGACGATGTCCTTTACCAAGGTGTGAAGGGTGTGACCGATCTGATGGTCCGTCCGGGTCTCATCAACCTCGACTTCGCCGACGTCCGCGCCGTGATGGACGAGATGGGCAAGGCGATGATGGGCACGGGCGAAGCCTCGGGCGAGGATCGCGCGATCCAGGCCGCCGAGAAGGCCATCGCCAACCCGCTTCTCGACGAAATCAGCTTGAAGGGCGCCAAGGGTGTGCTCATCAACATCACCGGCGGCACGGACTTGACGCTCTTCGAGCTGGACGAAGCCGCAAACCGCATCCGCGAAGAAGTGGACGCGGACGCCAACATCATCGTGGGTTCCACGCTGGACGACAGCATGGAAGGCGTGATGCGCGTCTCGGTCGTGGCCACCGGGATCGACGCGTCGATGTCGCAGGTCGAAGTGCCCGCGCCGCGCCGCCGTCTCGCCGAACCGCTTCAGACTGCCGTGTCTCTCGAGCACAAGCATGATGAAGAGCTGGAAGAAGCGGCCCCGGCGGCAAGTGCGCCTGCCGCAGCGGCACCGGAGCCGGCCCCCGTTCGCGAAGTGCGCACGGAAGAGCGCGACGACGGACGCACGCTCTTTGATGCGGAAGTCGCCGGCGGCGATTTGCCTCCGCCCGCTTACCGCCCGGAACCGGCCCAGCCGGCCCAGGCGCAGAGCCTTCACGTCGAAGATGACCCGCAGGCTTTCGTAGCGCCGCGCCCGCGCGCGCCCGGCACTCCGACACCTGAGGCGCTCGCAAGGCTCCAAGCCGCGGTCAACCGTCAACCGGGGCAGGCGCCCCAGCGCGCGGCCGAACAGGCTCCGCGTCCGGTCGCGCAGGCTCCGCGCCCTGCCGCTCAGGCAGCGCAACGGGCGGCGGAAAAGCCGCGCTTCGGGATCAATACGCTGCTCAACCGGATGGCCGGACATCCCGCCGAGCAGGCTGAACGGGCCGCGCCGCCGGTGCGTCAGCAGCCGAGGGTAAGCACCGCCTACGAAGAGGAAGTCGAAGTCGATCCCGATCAGGAGCGGATCGAAATTCCGGCTTTCCTGCGGCGTCAGGCGAACTGAAATACGGTCACAAGTATCGTTGGAAGGGCTGGCAAGTGCCAGCCCTTTCTCTTTTGATACCAGTGTCTTACGCGCTCTCAATCACGTGATTGGCGATGCCCCGCCGACCTTTCGTTCAATTGTTACATTCGGTTGCAAAGAGTGAGTTGAGGTTCCCAGCACCGGCGACTACCTGAATGGCATCGATTGGCCCGCCATCTCGGCGGTATGGAGTTAACGGTGCAGACGACTTTGCGATCTTCGGTGACGTTCACGGGGCGCGGCCTTCATTCGGGCCTTCGCGCCCGCTTGACCGTGCACCCTGCTTCGGCCGAATACGGCATCTGGTTCCGGCGTACCGATGTGATCGGCGCGGACCCGATGGTGCAAGCGCATTGGTCTGCCGTATCCAGCGCCACGCTCTGCACGGTCGTCTCCAACTCCGCGGGTACATCGGTCTCGACCATCGAGCACCTGATGGCCGCCTTGGCTGGTTGCGGCATTCACAATGCGCTGATCGAAATCGACGGACCCGAAGTCCCGATCCTCGACGGTTCTGCGGCGCCCTTCGCCGCAGCTTTCCTTGCGCGTGGCATCCGTGAGCACAACGCGGCACTGAGATTGTTCGAGGTTCTCGAAACGGTCGAAGTGCGCGATGGTGAGGCGCTCGCGCGGCTTGAACCGGCGCGGACGCTCGAAATCGGGTTTACCATCGATTTCGACGACGCCGCGATCGGGCATCAGGAAAAGCGCCTCGTGATGGCGAACGGTGCCTTTCTGCGGGAACTCAGCGACAGCCGGACCTTCTGCCGTCAGGCTGACGTGGAAGCGATGCGCTCGAACGGACTCGCGCTCGGCGGCAATCCCGGCGAAAACGCGGTGGTCTTCGACGGTGACAGGGTGCTCAGCCCGGGCGGTCTGCGCCATTCGGATGAACCCGTGCGTCACAAAATGCTCGACGCGCTCGGTGACCTCGCGCTTGCAGGGGCTCCGATCCTTGGCCGCTATACGGGTGTTCGCGCTGGCCATGCGATGACCAACCGGCTCTTGCGTGCGCTCTTCGCCGATCCGCGCAACTTCCGCATCACCGAATGCAGCGTTGAACAGCGTCGGCTTCTGCCCGGCGCGTCGATCAGCCGTGCCGACATTCCGGCGGTCGCCTGAGCATCGCGAAACGCGCGAAAGGCGTTTTGCGCCCCGGTTTTTTCTGTGCTAGACGAAGCTGACACGACGCCTTACGAAGCCCCCGCGAGGCTGGCTTTTGGGCGCGAGAAACGTGAAGGCAGAACGGGGTAGGCGGGTCATGGGTCGGGTCAGAACAGCGGCCAATCTTGTCGGTGGCCTGATGCTCGTTGCGTCGCTCGCGGCCTGCGGCGGCAGAAGCAACGAACCCGATCTGGAGCAGCTCGACGCCGAGGCGATCTACAAGCTTGGCGAATACCAGCTTGAAACCAGCCGGCGGGGCGAGGATGCGGTCACCTACTTCGCCGAGGTGGAGCGCCTGTATCCCTACTCGGAATGGGCAAAGCGCGCGCTGATCATGCAGGCCTTCGCCTACCACAAGGACCGGGATTACGAGAACAGCCGCGCCACCGCGCAGCGTTACATCGACACCTATCCAGCCGAGGAGGACGCGGCCTACGCCAAGTACCTTCTCGCGCTGTCCTATTACGACCAGATCGATGAGGTGGGCCGTGACCAGGGCCTGACCTTCCAGGCGCTGCAGGCGCTGCGCGCCGTGATTGAGGAGTATCCGGACAGCGACTACGCGCGTTCTGCGATTCTGAAGTTCGATCTCGCCTTCGACCATCTCGCGGCGAAGGAAATGGAAATCGGCCGTTACTACCTGAAGCGCAAGCATTACACGTCCGCGATCAACCGCTTCCGCGTTGTGGTCGAAAACTTCCAGACCACGACCCACGTGCCCGAGGCCCTGCACCGCTTGGTGGAAAGCTACCTGTCCCTCGGCCTGACGGACGAAGCGCAAACGGCGGGCGCGATCCTTGGGCACAATTTCCAATCGACCGAGTGGTATCAGGACAGCTTCGCGCTCCTGACCGGGCGGGGGCTCCGGCCCGAGGCGAAAGGCGACAACTGGCTCGCCAAGGTGTACCGCCAGGTCATCCGGGGCGAATGGCTGTGACGGTGCGCTGAAGCGCACCCTACGGGGGCGGAAATGCTTCGGTCGCTTGAAATTCGCGACATGCTGATCATCGACCGGCTGGATTTGGATTTCCGGCCGGGTCTCAACGTGCTGACCGGAGAGACCGGGGCGGGCAAGTCGATCCTTCTCGATTGTCTCGGTTTCGTCCTGGGCTGGCGCGGTCGGGCGGAACTGGTGCGCAAGGGGGCCGAGCAGGGCGAGGTGACCGCCGTCTTCGACCTGCCGGAAGGACATGCGGCACGGACCGTACTGTCCGAAGCGGGGCTCGAGGTGGGCGATGAGTTGATCCTGCGCCGGGTGAACGCGGCGGATGGGCGAAAGACGGCATGGGTCAACGACCGCCGGACCTCGGGCGAGGTGCTGCGCGCATTGTCCGATACGTTGGTCGAGCTTCACGGCCAGCATGACGACCGCGGCCTGTTGAACCCGCGCGGCCATCGACAGCTGCTCGACGCGTTCGCGGGTGTGGATCTCGGACCGCTGCGGCGCGCATGGGGCGCGCGCTCGGCCGCGGCGAAATCGCTTGCCGAGGCGGAAGCGGTGCTGGCCGAGATGCGTGCCGAGGAAGAGTTCCTGCGCCACGCGGTTGCTGAACTCGACAAGCTCGATCCCAAGCCGGGCGAAGAGGCGGAACTCGACGCCCGGCGGCGGATGATGCAGGCGGGTCAGCGCATCCGAGAGGACATCGCGCGCGCGCTGCAGGCGCTTGGACCCGACGGTGCCGAGGGGATGATGGCCGATGCCGGGCGCTGGCTCGATGGTGCCGCGGAGAAAGCCGAAGGCATGCTCGACGAGCCGATTGCAGCGCTTGGCCGTGCGATCACCGAACTGGGCGATGCCGCGCAGGGCGTGGAAACCTGCCTCGACGCGCTAAGCTTCGATCCGCGCGAGATGGAGGCGGTCGAGGAGCGGCTGTTCGCGATCCGGGGTCTTGCCCGCAAACATGGTGTTCTTGCCGACGATCTGGGGAGCTTCGCTGAAGAGCTTAGGACTCGTCTTGCTGCGCTGGACGGTGGGGCCGAAAACATTCGTGCGCTGACCGACGCGGTAAAAGCGGCGGCGGCCGATTACGATCGAGAGGCGACGAAGATCGCCACGTCGCGCCGAGAGGCGGCCAAGAAACTTGATGACGCGGTCTCGGGCGAACTCGCACCGCTGAAGATGGACCGCGCCCATTTCGTCACCGAGATATCGGAAGGGGAAGAAGGGCCGGAGGGACGCGATCAGGTCGCTTTTACGGTCGCGACCAACCCCGGCGCGCCGGCCGGTCCGCTGAACCGCATCGCTTCTGGCGGGGAACTGTCGCGCTTCCTTCTCGCGCTGAAGGTCGTTCTGGCCCGCGGCGGCGAGGCTTTGACCATGATCTTCGACGAGATCGACCGGGGGGTTGGCGGCGCGACCGCCGACGCGGTGGGCCGGCGGCTCGCGCAGCTTGCCGAGACGGCGCAGATCCTCGTCGTGACCCACTCGCCGCAGGTCGCGGCGCGGGGTGCCCATCACTGGCGGGTGGAAAAGCGTGTCGCCGAGAAGACAACGACCTCGACCGTTGTTCCGCTTCCGCCCGATGCGCGGGTGGATGAACTCGCACGAATGTTGTCGGGCGAGAACGTGACGGACGCCGCGCGCGAGGCTGCCCGCGCGCTGCTTGCCGGCTGACACCGCAAGATCGGCGGAGCGGCCCGATCCCTTGCCAGTGCGGGGCGTTTCGCATAAGCGATTTGGGACGAAACGCCCACAGAAACGAGCCCCAGATGCGCCTCTCCCGCTACTTCCTTCCGGTCCTCAAGGAAAATCCCGCTGACGCGCAGATCGTGAGCCACCGCTACATGCTGCGGGCCGGCATGATCAAGCAGCAGGCGGCCGGGATCTATTCGTGGTTGCCCCTGGGCTTTCGCGTCCTCAAACGGATCGAGCAGATCGTGCATGAAGAGCAGATCCGCGCGGGTCACATCCCGATGCTGATGCCGACGCTTCAGCCCGCCGACCTGTGGCGCGAATCCGGGCGTTATGAAGACTACGGCGAAGAGATGCTGCGCATCACCGACCGCCACAAGCGCGATATGCTCTACGGCCCGACGAACGAAGAGATGATCACCGACATCTTCCGCGCGCATGTCGGGTCCTACAAGGACCTGCCGCTGACGCTTTACCACATCCAGTGGAAGTTCCGCGACGAGATCCGCCCGCGCTTTGGCGTGATGCGGGGCCGCGAATTCTACATGAAGGACGGCTACAACTTCGACCTGACGAAAGAAGACGCGCTCCACGCCTATAACCGCCATCTGGTCAGCTACCTGCGGACTTACGAACGCATGGGCCTTCAGGCGATCCCGATGCGCGCGGATTCCGGTCCGATCGGCGGCGACAACACGCACGAATTCCTCGTTCTCGCCGAGACGGGTGAATCCGAGGTCTTCTACGACAGCAAGGTCACCGACATCCGGCTGGGCGAGCGCCAGATCGACTACGACAGCCACGACGCGTGCCGCGCCGTGATGGAGGAGTTCACTGAACTTTACGCCCGCACGGACGAGACCCATGAAGAGGCTGCCTTCGCAAAGGTGCCTGCCGAGCGTCAGCGCAAGGCGCGCGGGATCGAGGTCGGGCAGATCTTCTACTTTGGCACCAAGTATTCCGAGCCGATGGGCGCGCTGGTCGTCAACGACAAGGGTGAGCGGGTGCCGGTCCATATGGGCTCGCACGGGATCGGGGTCAGCCGTCTTGTTGGTGCGATCATCGAGGCAAGCCACGATGACAAGGGCATCATCTGGCCCGAAGGCGTCACGCCGTTCCATTGCGGTATCGTGAACCTCAAGCAGGGTGACTCGGCGACCGACGGTGCCTGTGGTGAAATCTACGCGGCGTTGAAGGCGAAGGGGCTGGAGCCTCTCTACGACGACCGCGATGAACGCGCGGGGGCGAAATTTGCGACGATGGACCTGATCGGCCTGCCGTGGCGGATCACAGTCGGTCCGCGAGGGCTCGCCGCCGGCAAGGTCGAACTCACGTCACGCCGCACGGGCGAGAGCGAGGAGATGAGCGCCGAGGCCGCCATCGCCCGCGTCGCCGAGATCTACGAGGGTCACTGATGCTCCGACTGGTCGCACTCGTCGGCGGATTGGCGGGGGCGGGGACGCTGTCGCAGTTTCCCGAGTTCTCGCAGCAATATCTCCAGCGGCTCGGCGGTCAGGTCGATGCGCTTGCGGAAGTCGCGCAGGATTTCGACGCCTCGGCGGCCAAGGCTGGCCTCGACCGCGAGGAGGCGCTTGCCTCGATGACCGGTTCTGAATTCCTCGGCTACCGGCAGGCAGACATGCGCAACGTCTTTGTGCGGCTTGCGCGGCTGACCTCCGACCAGACGTTGCTGCGCGAAACCGGCCCTATCGAGAGGGTCTTCATGCCGCAGCGTTTCGCGGATACCGAGCTTTTCAAGGCGACCTGGGCCGACTTTCAGCCAGCGATCCCGGTCACGATGACAGGCGTGACCACGAGCGCGGTAGGTTTCGTCGGCGGCTGGACCGCCGTGATGGGCTTTCTGACACTGCTTGCCGCGCCGTTCCGCCGCCGTCGCTACCAGTAGGCATCGCGCGGCGTCCCGGCCGAGGGAATGCCAGCAGCTTCCCGCGCATCGGGTGATTGGCCTTCCGGAACAGGTGCGCAGACGGCCCGGCCACGCCTTGACCCCGACGGGCATTCGTCGCATGTCTCGCCGCGTCTGACACGAGGAGAAGACCTTGGCCACAGCGCCGTTTTCCCGGTTCGAATTCCTGATCGCCTGGCGTTACCTGCGCGCGCGTCGCGCAGAGGGCGGGGTCAGCGTCATGACCTGGATCAGCCTTGTCGGCATCGCGCTCGGCGTCATGGCGCTTGTCGCCACGATGGCTGTCCGCGCGGGGTTCAGGACCGAGTTTGTCGGAACGATCCTGGGCGCGAATTCGCATATCGAGATCGGCAACTACGCCTATGTGGACGACAGCGGCGTCCGCTCTACGGCATTGACCGACTATGCGGCCCTGGCCGAACGGATCGCCTCGGTTCCCGGCGTGGACCGCGCCAATCCTCGTGTCTCTGGCTTCGCGATGGCCACGTTCGGCGACCGGTCGAGCGTCGGCGAGGTTTTCGGCGTCACGGGGGATGTGCTGGCGGCGCTTCCGACCTTCGCGGGTGCGCCTCAGGCGCTCGGCGATATCGCCCGTTTCGATGAAGGCGTCGCGATCGGGGCCGAGATCGCGCGGACGCTCGGCGTCGGGCCGGGCGACAAGATCAAGCTGATCCAGCCGAACGGGGTCAAGACCGCCTTCGGCGTCAGTCCGCGCGTGAATGTCTACGAAGTCGTCTACATCTTCTCAGCCGGCCGGTCCGATGTCGACAAGACGCGGATCTACATGCCCTTCACCGAGGCGCAGGCCTATTTCAACCGCGAGGGCGCGGCCGATCAGATCGAGGTCTATCTCGACGATGCCGAGGCGCTGGATGACGTGGTGCCCATGCTCGCGGAGGCGGCAGGCGAAGGGCGCTATGTCTGGACCTGGAAGGATCGGGCCGGGGCGTTCCTGAACGCGCTCGCCATCGAAGATGACGTCATGTTCATAATCCTCACGCTGATCGTGCTGATCGCGGCGCTGAACATCACCTCAGGCTTGGTAATGCTGGTGAAGAACAAGGGCCGGGATATCGGCATCCTGCGGACGATGGGGCTGACCGAGGGGTCGATCCTGCGCGTGTTCTTCCTGTGCGGCGCGTTCACGGGTGTCATCGGTACGCTCGCCGGCGTTTTCCTCGGCGCGCTGATCGCGTGGAATGTCGATCCGATCATGTCGACGATCAACTACATGACCGGTGGCGGCGCCTGGGACCCTTCGATCCGCGGCATCTACCGGCTTCCGGCGGAACTTCGCGCCTGGGACGTCGGCCGCGCCGTGGTGCTGTCGCTGACGCTTTCGTTCATCGTGACGATCTTCCCCGCCCGCCGCGCCGCGCGCCTGAACCCGGTGGAGGCTTTGCGCTATGAGTGAAGCCGTCCTGAATCTGAAGGGGATCGAGAAGTCCTACCTTCGCGGCACGCCCGGCGAGGTCACGGTGCTGACCGGTCTCGACCTGACCGTGGCACCGGGCGAGGTCGTCGCACTTGTCGCGCCGTCCGGGGCGGGCAAATCGACGCTTCTCCACATTGCGGGACTTCTGGATGCGGCCGATGCCGGGACCGTCGCGATTTCGGGGCGCGAGATGACGGGCCTGTCCGACCGCGCGCGCACGGCTGTCCGGCGCGAGGATGTGGGCTTCGTCTACCAGTTCCACCATCTTCTTCCCGAATTCAGCGCGCTTGAAAACATCGTGCTGCCGCAGCTTGCGAACGCGGTTCCGCAAAAAGAAGCCGAGGCGCGGGCCCGGAAACTTCTGGACGCGGTGGGCATCGCGGCACGCGCCGATCACCGTCCTGCCGCGCTGTCGGGCGGCGAGCAGCAGCGTGTCGCGTTCTGCCGGGCGCTGGCGAACCAGCCGAAGCTTCTTCTGGCGGATGAACCCACCGGCAACCTCGACCCGGCCACGGCCGAACAAGTATTCGACACACTGATGGGCCTTGTCCGCGAGACGGGCCTTTCGGCGTTGATCGCGACGCACAACCTCGAACTCGCGGCACGGTTGGACCGCGTTGTACGGCTTGAGAATGGCCGCCTGAACTGAGCCCAGAAAGGACGTCCCCGATGCCCCAGATCCCTATCCCGGAAATCGAGGCGCGGTCTAAGGATGCACTCGTCAGGCACGGTGCCGCCGACTGGATCGCCGCAGCGGTTGCCCGAGCCGTCGGTCGGGCGGAAGCGACGGGCAACGTGATTTGCGGGCTCTACTACCTTGAAAGCTACTGCCAGCAGTTGAAGACCGGCCGCGTGAAGGGCGATGTGGAGCCGGTCGTGACGCGGCCGCGTCCGGGGTCCGTCCGCGTCGATGCACGGATGGGCTTCGCTCAACCCGCCTTCGCCCGCGCGCTTCCAGACGCTCTGGCGGCCGCGCGGGAATGCGGCACTGCCTCTCTCGCCGTGGGGCATGCTCATACCTGCACGTCGCTTGGCTATTTCACCGAACAGATCGCCGAGGCGGGTCTGATCGCCTTGGGGTTCACGAACGCCTCGCCCATCGTCGCCGCGCCCGGCGGCAAGAAGCGTGTCATCGGCACCAATCCGATCGCTTTTTCGGTCCCTGACGGGAAGCGCGGCATCGCTATGCAGTTCGATTTTTCGACCTCCGCCGTGGCGCTTGGCAAGATCACGATGGCGAAGGCCGCAGGTGAAAGCATCCCGCTTGGCTGGGCAGTCGATGCCGATGGCAATCCCACGACCGACCCGGAGGCCGCACTCGCCGGCGCACTTGTTTCAGCGGGCGGCCACAAGGGCTGGGGCTTCGGCCTGATGGCAGAGCTTCTTGCGGCGGGAATGACGGGTGGCGTCAATTCGGCTGACGTGAAGCCGTTGAAGGCACCGGAGGGACCGCCGCATGATCTTGGGCAGTTCTATCTCCTGATCGATCCGCAGCTCTCGCCCGACTTCGCCGCGCGTTTCACGCGGCTGGCCGAGGCGATTGCCGAGGACGAGGGCGCGCGGCTTCCCGGTGCCCGCCTCAGGGGGCGCGACGCCGCTGATGTGCCGGCACCCCTTTGGCAGACGGTTCTTGCGCTCTCGGGCGCAATCTGATCCTGATCAAGGTGAGCGGGACAGACCCGCGCGAGACTTGTCTGTAACAGTCGGAGAGTTCCCATGCGCGCCCTTGTTCTGACGATGTTTCTCGCCGCCACGCCTGCCTTGGCCGAGGATGCCAGCACGCTTGGTCGTGAGACGTTTCACATGTCCTGCGCGGCCTGCCATGGACCAGATGCCAAGGGCGGCGGGCCGATGACGGAGCTTCTGAATGTCGAGGTTCCCGACCTGACCGGCATCAGCGCCCGGAGTGGCGGCGAGTTCCCGTGGCTCAAGATCATTCATATCGTCGACGGGCGCACGGGTCTTAGGGCACATGGCGGACCGATGCCGGTCTTCGGGGCGCTCTTCGTTGGCGACACCTCGGTAAGCGATGCGCGCGACGGCACGCCGGTTATCACCTCGGCGCGGGTTCTCGAGGTGGTCGACTACCTCGCCGCGATTCAGGAAGCACCCTGAGGCGCTTGCGGGCGGGGCGCTGGCGGGCCACAGTGGCTCGAAACGGGCAGGAGGCAAAGATGATCCGAACGATGGCAGCAATCGCGGCAGGAACGGCGGCCTTGGTCGCCTGCGCGCCGGAACGGCAAGTCTCTGCCCGTGCGCTTTACGCTGATTATTGCGTTTCATGCCATGGTCCGCAGGGGCGCGGCGACGGCGCTGCGGCCGAAGGTCTCGACAAGCGGCCCGCCGACCTGACCTCGATTTCACGGCGGAACGGCGGCACTTTCCCGATGGTCGAGGTCATGTCCACGATCGACGGCTACACGCGGCGGGGCGACCGGACGTCGGTCATGCCCGAGCTTGGCGCGGCACTTCAGGAAGGGCCGCTCGTCCTTGTCGAGACAGCGCCCGGGGTGATGACGCCGACGCCCGCCAATCTCGTGGCGCTGGCCAATTACGTGAAGGGCATGCAGGAATAGCGGCCTATCGCAATTCGACGATCGACTTGCCAAGCCGGAAGGGCGCGGCGAAGGCGACAAGGCAGAGGGCGAGCACCTGCAAGGTCAGGATCCCTGAGTTTTCCTGAAGGAAGGTCCATTCGTCGCGCAGGTGCATGACCTCGTCGATCAGCTCCTCGTAGGACTGCGCGATCACCTGGTATTCCGCGGCGACCCCGGCCACGCTTGGCGCCTGACGCAGAAGCACGACGGCGGCTCGGGTCGTGTCGTCCTCGGCGGCGAAGGACAGGAACTCCGCTTCGTCGAAATCTGCGACCTCGTCATCCATCTCGTTGGAACTGCCCCTGAAGAACAGGTTCAGACTCTGCAGGGGGGCGGCGCGTTCGGTGACCGCGATGAACAGCGGCAGTTCGCTGTTCCCGGCGGTCGAGGCAGAAAGAAACTCCACCTTGTCACATAGGTCGTGGATAGCGGCGCGGAAACTGGCGGCCGGATGGTCGACCTCGCAGTGGGCCAGACGAAAGCGCGCGGCGTCGCGGTCGAATTCGCGCGTGGCGGCGTAGGCGATGTCGATCTGGCGGGAGAGGCGAGAGGAATCCTCGGCATAGATGCCAGCCACCACGGCGGTGAGCGCACCGATCCCGCCAAGCACGACCCAGAGAAGATCGGCGAATTTCCACGCGCGGGCAGAGACGTGGCGGCGGAAAAGGATTGCGGTAAAGGTGCAGCCGATCAGAAAACAGATCAGGATCAGGGGCAGCTGGTGGTCGTTGACGAAGCCCATGCGATCTGCCCCTCCCGCGTTCGGTGCCAGCGCCGCCCGCCAAATGGCACCCCGATGGCATCCGTACCGGCAACGTACGGCATCCGTCGCGACACGTGCCAAATGGCGCTTCCCGTGACGACCGTATCGGGAAACCGCGTTTTCGTGTAGCCTGCGCCGATATTTTGACGGAGGGACTTGGGATGCACATTACGATTACGACGTTCGAGTACCCGGAAGGCAAGCTTGCAGAGGTCGAAGC
Source organism: uncultured Rhodobacterales bacterium (assembly GCA_965368915.1). Classification (GTDB taxonomy): domain Bacteria; phylum Pseudomonadota; class Alphaproteobacteria; order Rhodobacterales; family Rhodobacteraceae; genus Albidovulum. The sequence goes on from CBDUOT010000008.1 coordinate 34,880, forward strand.
GTTCTGCCAATCGATCGCCGACAAGGTAAAGAAGCTCGGTTCGAGTACCTCGCTTCTTGTGGATATGGGCGACGGGCAGGCGGCCAACATTTCCATTTACAAAGACGAGGCTACGGCCGACCGTGCGGCGCAGGGCGCGATGGCGCTTTACGAGGCTGCGGGGAAGGCCGGACTTTTGAAGCCGAGGACCGTGCACCGCCGCAAAGGGGATGTGCTGTTCGACTACCTGAGTTGAAAATGGTGGGGCGGGACCCTGCCAATCGGAGTCCCGCCCGCGCCTGAGGTCACTTCACTTTCTTGCCCGCGATCACGGTGTCGGCCTTGGCCGCGCCGGAATTCGCGGTGGCGAGCACCTTCGGTTTTTCCTTCTTCGGCTTCTTGGCCTCGCGGTTTCCGCGGCTCTTTTCCTTGGACATGTCATTTCCCTTCGGCATGAATTCCGGCCGGCTGATGCCGGGCGGTCAGTTGCTCAGGGGGGTGTCAGGGGAGCCTGACCCTGAACGGGCCAGGGCGATGATCCCGATGGGCAGCAGGACCCTTTCGGGCGGCCTGCACCCCGGAGTCTATTCCTGCGCGGGGTGGGCGGCAAGGGGATGCCTGCACGCCTAAGGGGGCAGGCATCCTCCGTCCGTTCGGAACGCCGCTCGCAGCGTTCTGTCGGGGACGTGATTTTGTCCCTGCGGACGCGGCCGCTAAGGTCCCCCCAACAGAGGGAGACCGCAATGACCCGAATTCTGACCGCGACGCTCGCCCTTGGGCTTGCCGCCGCCGCGACCACCGCCGCCGCCATGCCTGTCGTCTTTGACGGCGGCTGGATGGAGCAGAAGTTCAAGCTGTTTTCCAAGAACCGCTACGGTCTGCGCGGCGGCAAGCTCGACGTGGCCTCCGCGGGCACGGTGTCGATGCTGTGGCGGCCGGTTGCGGCGAAGGACTGGGGCGCGACGGAAGCGGCCTGGTCATGGTCGGTGGGCCGGTCGGTGCCCGCGACGGACCTGACGAAGAAGGGCGGCGACGACCGCAACCTCGCGCTTTACTTCGTGTTCCTGCCAAGGGCCGAGGCCGAGCGGATCGGGGAAGGCGGCTCGATCCGCGCGCTTCTGGACAGCGACGCGGCGCGGGTGCTGGTCTATGTCTGGGGCGGCGCGCACAAGCGGGGCGACGTGCTGCCGAGCCCCTATCTCGGCGCGCGCGGCAAGACGGTGATCCTGCGCCCCTCGGGCACCGGCAGCCACGCGGAAGCCGTGAACCTCGCCCGCGACTACGGGCGCGCGTTCGGAGGCAGCCCCGAGGCGCTCGTCGGCCTCGCCGTGTCAGCGGATAGCGACGACACGGACAGCGCGGTCGAGGGGGCGATCAGCGGGTTGGTGGTGCAGTAGGGGGCATCCGATAGGCTCAATCTACCCACCAGCCAGATACCCGAACGCCACGAAGTCCTCGCGGTAGATCTCGCCGATCCGGGCGATCTGCACGGGTGTGGGGCTGAAGGCGACGCTGCTGCGGTTGGCTTTCGCCTCCACGGACGGGGCGAGGCGGGCGCGCTGGGTGGTCAGTAGGGGTAGCCGTAGCCGAACATCTTGATCTCTTCCGAATAGATGTTCGCGACCAGATCCGCGCTCTCGCGCGTGTAGACCGAGCCAAGGTTGGACGAGTTTCTTTTGAGCGCGTGGGGCAGTTGATCACACTCCAGTCCGATCGTGCGGGCAACATGCGAAAAGTCGTTCGCGATGGTCTCGTGCCGGCAGATGAAATCGAAGGATATCTCCCCCCGCACATCGCGGAGCCAGTGCGTCTGGGGGCGTAAATGGCCCTTCCCGCATTTGTCCTTCACGAACTCGGTGAATTGCTGACTTGGGGACGCGCCGTCCGCTAAGGCGTGCTGCTTGTCGGTGAAGTAGGACAGCGCTCTCGACCACGGGTTTCTGACCACCGAGAACTTGAAATAGGCCGCGAACTGTTCCGAATCCACGGTGTCCTGCGTGCGGGGATTGGGGTGGTTTCTCAGACGGTGGCGGCGAACCAGGCTGCTCAGCCCCCTTTGGGTGCAGAGGAACGAAAGCGTCATCCGCTGGTGATCCGCGAGCGTCTTGTGGTCCTGCCAGCCCAAACGCGGCGGGTCCGGCATCAGGCCCAGGGCGAGTTCGATGCTTGTCCCCGCACATTTGGGAATGTGAACGAAGATCGCCTTGTGCTCGTGGCTTATCATGCAGGCTTGGGTCTTCGGTGCGCCCGATAAATCGCGGATGAGCGAAGGCTGGCGTCCGCCCCCGCGTCAGACATCCAGTTCCTCTACGAACCGGGCGTTTTCGCTGATGTACTGGAACCGCAGTTCCGGCTTCTTGCCCATCAACCGCTCGACGAGGTCGCCGGTCTCTCCGGGGAATTCGTCGTCGATGCTCACGCGGATCAGCTTGCGCGTCTCGGGGTTCATGGTGGTGTCTTTCAGGTCCTTCGCGTCCATCTCACCCAGACCCTTGAAGCGCTGGACGTCGATCTTTCCCTTGCCGCCCAGGCCCTTCTCCATCATCCGCTCTTTTTCGATATCGTCGGCGACGTAGATGCGTTTGGCGCCTTGGGTCAGGCGGTACAGCGGCGGGCAGGCGAGGTAGAGGTGGCCCTTGTCGATCATCGGCCGCATCTGCGTGAAGAAGAACGTCATCAGAAGCGCTGCGATATGCGCGCCGTCCACGTCGGCGTCGGTCATGATGATGACCTTGTCGTAGCGCAGGTCGTCGATGTTGAACCGCGTCCCCAGCCCGCAGCCAAGCGCCTGCGTCAGGTCCGAGATTTCCTGGTTGGTGCCAAGTTTCGACGAGGCCGCGCCCAGCACGTTCAGGATCTTGCCGCGCAACGGCAGCAGCGCCTGTGTCTTGCGGTCGCGCGCCATCTTGGCCGAGCCGCCGGCCGAGTCGCCCTCGACGATGAACAGCTCCGTCCCCTCGCGGCTGGTGGTCGAGCAGTCCACCAGCTTGCCGGGCAGGCGAAGCTTCTTGGTGGCCGACTTGCGGGCGGTTTCCTTTTCCTGCCGGCGGCGCAGGCGCTCCTCGGCGCGCAGCACGAGGAAGTCGAGGATCGCGCCGGCGGACTTGGTGTCGGCGGCCAGCCAGTTGTCGAAATGGTCGCGCACCGCGCCTTCGGTCATCTTTTGCGCGACCTCCGTCGACAGGCGGTCCTTGGTCTGGCCCACGAAGGCGGGGTCGCGAATGAAGCAGGACACGAGCGCGCAGCCGCCGCCCAGAAGATCGTCGCGGGTGATCTGCGCGGCCTTCTTGTTGTTCACAAGCTCGCCGTAGGCGCGGATGCCCTTCAGGATCGCGGCCCAGAAGCCTGCTTCATGCGTGCCGCCCTCGGGCGTGGGCACCGTGTTGCAGTAGGACTGGATGAAGCCGTCGCGCGACGGCGTCCAGTTGATCGCCCATTCGACCGAGCCGGGTTCGTTGAACTTTTCCTGGAAGCTGACCTTCCCGGCGAAGGGGCGGTCGGCATAGGTGGTCGAGCCGTTCATCTGTTCGTTGAGATAGTCGGCCAGCCCGCCGGGGAAGTGGAACGTCGCCTCGGCCGGGGTTTCGCCGTCGTCGATCGCGGTTTTCCAGCGGATCTCGACGCCCGAAAAGAGGTAGGCCTTGGAACGCACCATCTTGAACAACCGCGCGGGCTTGAAGCGGTGGTGGCCGAAGATCTCTTCGTCGGCATGGAAGGTGATCGTGGTGCCGCGGCGGTTCGGCGCGGCGCCGATCTTTGCGACCGGGCCTTGCGGAATGCCGCGCGAAAAGCGCTGCTCGTAAAGCTCCTTGTTCCGGGCGACCTCGACCACCATGGAATCGGAGAGCGCGTTCACGACCGATGCGCCGACGCCGTGCAGACCGCCCGAGGTCTGGTAAGCCTTGCCAGAGAACTTGCCGCCCGCGTGAAGCGTGCAGAGGATGACTTCCAGTGCGGACTTGCCGGGAAACTTGGGGTGCGGGTCGATCGGAATGCCGCGACCGTTGTCACGGACGGTGATGGAGTAATCCGCTTGAAGTTCGACCTCGATCCGGTTGGCGTGGCCCGCTACGGCTTCGTCCATCGAGTTGTCGAGGATCTCGGCCACGAGGTGATGGAGCGCGCGTTCGTCGGTGCCGCCGATATACATGCCGGGGCGCTTGCGCACCGGTTCCAACCCCTCGAGGACTTCGATCGAAGAGGCGTCATAGTCTTCCGCCCGGGCGGTGAGGAGATCGTTCGGCATGGGCCCTGCTCGTCGCTTTTGATTGGGAACGGATTAGACCATGGGGGGACAGGCAGGGCAAGCAGACATGGGCTTGCATTGGGGCTTGGCCGCGCGAAATATTGGGGTGGCGCGAGACGTCGCCACCAAGGAGAGACCTGATGTGGAACGAGCGTTACGAGGGCGAGGACTATCTCTTCGGCACGGAACCAGCCGATTTCCTCAAACGTGCCGCGCCGTGGCTGACGCCCGGCGAGACGGCGCTATGCATCGCCGACGGCGAGGGGCGCAATTCCGTCTGGCTGGCGGAGCAGGGGTTGGAGGTCACCGCCTTCGATCCCGCGCCGAACGCGGTCGACAAGGCGAAGCGGCTGGCCAAGACGCGGGGCGTGGCGGTCGATTACCGCATCGAGGATCTGGACGGCTGGGACTGGTCGGCAGCGTTCGATGTTGTCGCTGGCATCTTCATCCAGTTCGTCGGGCCTGATGAGCGGAGCGCCCTGTTCCGGCGCATCGACACAGCGTTGCGGCCCGGAGGGCTTCTGCTTTTGCACGGCTACGCGCCCCGACAGATCGAATACGGCACCGGAGGACCGCCGCACCGGGAAAACATGTACACGCTCGACCTGCTGCACAACGCCTTCGCGGGCTACGAGGTGTTGAGGGCCGAAGATTTCGACGCCGATGTGGATGAGGGGCGGGGCCATTCGGGGCGCTCGGCGCTGATCGATTTCATCGCGCGCAAGCCGGGTGGCTGACGGGCGGGGCCACGGTGGCGGTGTGACCGACAAGGCAGTTGCGCGCTGAGAATTCGGCTACTGCGATCGCACCAAGTGGGCGCTTTTGTTCGACAAGTGCCGGATATCGCCAAAGGCGGGCCGGTCCAGCGTGGGCGGCAATTTACGCTGGCAACTCTGGAAAGTTGTGCGACATTGTAGAAGCGAACAGGAAACTATTGGGGCGGATGAATTGACGTCGCGCTTGCCCGAACTGCATTTGATTGCGCTTCAACAAGTCCTCGATGCCGTGCCCGATGGCGCGGCAATCGTTGGGCCTGAAGGAAAGATAGAAGCCGTGAACAACGCCTGGCGAGAGTTCAGCTCGGCCAATGGCGGTGATCGGGCATCGTATTACGTTGGCGAAAACTACCTTCAGACATGCCGCAAGAGCTCCTGCGACGGCGACGGATTCGCGACCCGGATCGCGGCCGGGCTTTCCGATGTACTCGCGGGCGGGGAGGAGTTCCGCGCGGAATACGCCTGCCACAGCGCCACCGAGAAACGCTGGTTCATGCTGATCGCCAGACCGTTCGAGCTGGATGGGGCGCGGCACGCGCTGGTCATGCACCGGAACGTCACGGCAGAGAAGCAGCAGCAGATCGAAGCGACCCATGCCGAGCAGAACGCGAAGAACCTCGCGGCGATCGTCGCGACGATGCCGGATGCGGTCATCGCCTTCGATCTGGACGGGCGCATCACAAGCTGGAACGCCGCGGCCCAGAAGCTTTACGGCTACGACCACAGCGAAGTGATCGGCCAGTCGATGGAAATACTCTATCCGCCGGACTGGCCGACGAAGACCGCGGACTACATCGCCGATATCGTCGCGAACGGGCGGACGCATTTCGAAGTGATCCGGCAGACCAAACGGGGACAGCGGCGGACGATCGAGGTCACCGCCGCACCGTTCCGCGACGTGACCGGAAAGATCGTTGGCGTGTCGAACATCAACCGCGACGTGACCGATCAGCGCCAGTCGGAACGCCGGCTTCGCGATGTTCTGAACAACCTCTTCGCCTTCGTGGGGGTTCTGGAACTGGACGGTACGGTTGTGGAAGTGAACCGGGCGCCACTGGAGGTCGCGGGCCTTCAGGCAAGTGACGTCATCGGAAAGAAGTTCTGGGACTGCTACTGGTGGAGCTATTCGCCAGACACTCAACAGCAGTTGCGGGACGCTTTCGAGCGCGCGCTTGCGGGAGAGATCGTGCGCTACGACGTGCAGGTTCGCGTTGCCGGCGAACAGCTGATCTGGATCGACTTCCAGCTTGCGCCGCTGACAAGTGCGGACGGGGCCATGGTAAACGTCATCCCGTCGGGCATCGACATTTCAGAGCGGAAGGCCGCGGTCGAGGCGCTGAGCAAGTCGCACGACACGCTCCGCAGCCTGGTCGAAAGGTCGCCCTTCGGAATCTACACGGTGGATGCCGATTTCCGCCTCGCGCATGTCAGCGACGGCGCGCAGGAGGTTTTTTCCAACGTACGTCCCCTGATGGGTCATGATTTCGCGGACGCGTTGCGCATTCTCTGGCCCGAACCTTTCGCGACCGAGGCCATCGAGAAATTCCGCCACACTCTGGAGACCGGAGAGCCCTATCGCTCGCCACGCACGATCGAGCGCAGATCCGATATCGACGAGCTTGAATCCTACGACTGGAAGATCGAACGCATCACGATGCCGGATGGCCGTCCGGGCGTTGTGTGCAACTTCTATGACCTGTCCGAGCGGCAGCGCTACGAGGAACATGTCCGGTTCCTCATGCGAGAGGTGAACCACCGCGCGAAGAACCTGCTGACCGTTGTGACGTCGATGGCCCGCCAGACCGCGCGCGACAGTTCGCCCAAGGATTTCGTGGACCGCTTTTCCCATCGCTTGCTCGGGCTTTCGGCCTCGCAGGACCTGATCGTGCAGGGCAATTGGGGCGGCGTGACGGTCGCCGACCTGATCGAGTCCCAGTTGAAGCACCTGGGGCACGAGGTGTTGCAGGACCGCGTTCAAGCCGAGGGGCCAGAGGTGATGCTGTCGCCCGAAGCCGCGCAGGGCATCGGGATGGCGCTGCACGAACTGTCGACGAACGCGATCAAGTACGGCTCGCTTTCCGTGCCCGAAGGAAGGCTCGCGATTGTCTGGGGCGACGGTCCGGATGATGAGACATTCCACATCCGCTGGACCGAAAGCGACGGACCCGAAGTGACGCCGCCCGAGAAGACCGGTTTCGGCCGCACCGTGATCGAAAAGATGGCGGCGATTTCGGTTGGTGGCGAGGTTGAGCTCATATACGCTCCGAAAGGAGTGACGTGGACCTTGACGGCGCCCGCGTCTCAGGTCGTTATGCGCGCTGATCCCGAACCGAGTTAACTTGAACGGAGCCGTTGACCATGCCCAGTCGCGTCATCGTCGTGGAAGATGAGCCGCTGATCGCGCTCGACATCGAGCAGGCGGTGCTTGAGGCGGAATGCGCCGTCGTGGGCATGGCTCACACGCTGAAGGATGCGCTCGTCATGATCGACGCGGTGCCCTGCGACGGCGTGGTGCTTGACGCGAACCTCTGCGGAGAAACCGCCGCGCCGCTCGTCGAGCGGCTTCAGACCAAGCGCGTGCCCTACGTGGTCGTGTCCGGGTATACGCGCGATCAGCTCGGTTTCGTTGACGAAAAGGCGCCGCTTGTCGGCAAGCCCTTTGCGTTCGAAGAGCTGACAATTTCCATCCGGAACCACCTCGTGAAGGCGAACGCCTAGCCGAACCGCGTTATGCCGGTTCCGCCTGCCGCCGTTCCCACATCGCCTTGAAGCCGGGTCGGGCGTGGCAGGTGGCCAGCCAGTTCGCAACGGCTGGATAGGTATCGACCAGCCCCGATTGCGCCTGAGCGTAGCGCACGATCTCGGCCATGTTGATGTCGGCTACTGTGAACCGTCCGCCAACCATGTGGCCGTGCTCCCTGAGATGGGAATCCAGCACGCCCAGCGGACGACGAAGCCGCGCCGTTTCGGACGCGATCTCCGCCTCACCCTCCGGGGTCTTCGCCCGGCCTTCGGCATGGGCATACATGATGGCGAGCGCATGGGATTCGATCGCCGTCATGCCGTAGAGCGCCCATTGCTCCATCAGCGCGTTTTCCTTTTCGTCCGCGGGCGCCAGCGGTCCGCCGGCCTTGCGCGCGATATAAAGGTTCATGGCGAGCGATTCCGACAGGACGAAATCGCCGTCCTTCAGGACCGGGACCGCGCCGGCCGGGCTGATCGAAATGAAGCCGGGCGAAAGCGTGTTGAAGGGCGCATCCTCGGCTTCCGGGTCGGGCAGGCGGTAGCCCTGAATCACGGGCACATGTTCGTAATTGAGCCCGAGTTCTTCCAGAAGCCAGAAGTTGCGCGAGGCGCGGCTGCGGTAAACGCCGTAGATCGTAAGCATGGAAGCCTCCCTTCGTACTCTCCCTATCGCTAGCGCGAAGCGCGCGGCGCGAACAGCCCTTTCCGTGATGGTGTGGTTCTTCGCCCGAGGGGCGGCGACGGGCGATTGACGCGTGTCAGTGCCCCCTGCGTACGAATGGTCACACTCTGCCCATACGCTTTAGTGGGAGGAATTTTATGACCAGACATTCATTGGCTGTCGCCATTCTTGGTGCCTCGTTCGCGTTTGGCCCGGCACCCGTCGTGGCGCAAGACGCCGCGCTTGGGCAGGAAATCTTCATGGATCGCTGTTCGGTCTGTCACGGAGAGGCTGGTGCGGGCGATGGTCTCGTCGCCGAGTTGTTCGACCGCAAGCCGCGCGACCTGACGACGCTCGCGCGGGACAATGACGGGGTCTACCCCTTCGACGCGGTCTATCAGTCGATCGACGGGCGGCGGGACATTCCGGGCCACGGCTATTCGAAGATGCCGATCTGGGGCGAATACTTCATGGCGCAAGAGATGGCCGATCCGGCCAGCAATCCGCGCGACGCGATGGCCGTCACCCAAGGGCGGATTCTTGCGGTCGTGTATTACCTGCACACACTGCAACGCGATTGAACGGGAGTTTAACATGTTCAGAAAAGTCATTGCTACAGCGTCATTATTCGCACTCAGCTGCGTCGGTGCAACCGCGCAGGATGCCTCGCTTGGGCAGGAAATCTTCATGGATCGCTGTGCCGTCTGTCACGGAGAGGCCGGTGCGGGCGACGGCATGGTCGCAGAGCTGTTCGACGCGAACGAAAAACCCGATGACCTGACGCAGATCGCGAAGATGAACGACGGCGTGTTCCCGTTCGACGACGTCGTTCAGGCGGTGGACGGACGGCGCGAGATCCGCGCGCACGGCTATTCGCGCATGCCGATCTGGGGCGAATACTTCATGGAAGATGCGCTTGCCGATACTTCCGTGAATCCCAAGAACGCCAAGGAAATCACGCAAGGCCGGATTCTTGCCATCGCCTACTATCTGCAGACCATTCAAAGCGAATAGCGGCGTTCGGCGCGCTTTTTGACTCCGATCAAGGCGGGCTTTCGCCGCGTGCGGTAAAATTTCCATTCAAACTGAGTGGAGAAGATCGCATGGATGCAGCGCAACTGGACAAGAGCCAGACCGATCCCGCAGTCACCACGGAAGGCGCCAAGAGCGATGCCTCCGAGGTCAAACAGACGGTAGCCGGGGGCAACGGCGCAGACCAGCGGCAAGGGCTGAAAACCTTTCCCGTCGTCAATGCCGACGCGATCCGTCACGCCTTTGAAAGCGGCCGCTACCCCTATGCGCGCAAGATGGCGCGCAAGACTTACGAGGCGGAAAAGGCGCTGCTTCAGGCAGAGCTTCTGAAGGTCCAGAAATGGGCGCAGGAGACCGGCCAGAAGTTCGTGATCCTGTTCGAAGGCCGCGACGCCGCCGGGAAGGGCGGCACGATCAAGCGCTTCATGGAGCATCTGAACCCGCGCTTCGCGCGCGTTGTCGCGCTCAACAAGCCGTCCGAGGCCGAGAAGGGCCAGTGGTTCTTCCAGCGCTATATCGAACATCTGCCGACCGCTGGCGAAATGGTTTTCTACGACCGGTCCTGGTACAACCGCGCGGGTGTCGAGCGCGTCATGGGGTTCTGTGCGCCGAACGAATATCTGGAATTCATGCGCCAGGCGCCCGAATTCGAGCGGATGCTCGTCCGCTCGGGCATCCGGCTATTCAAGTTCTGGTTCTCGGTCACCCAGACCGAGCAGCGCAATCGCTTCGAAAGCCGCGAAACCGATCCCCTGAAGCGCTGGAAGCTGTCGCCCATCGACAAGGCCAGCCTCGACAAGTGGGACGACTACACCGAGGCGAAGGAGGCGATGTTCTTCTACACCGACACCGCCGACGCGCCTTGGACGATCATCAAGTCGAACGACAAGAAGCGGGCCCGGCTGAACTGCATGCGCCACTTCCTCGCCTCGATCGACTATCCCGACAAGGACCCCGAGGTCGCGCAACCGCCCGATCCGCTGATCGTCGGCCGCGCGAGCCATGTCGTGCATGGGTCCGAACATATCCTCGGCGCGTCGCTGCACCCCGAGATGCGCCGAACGGCGCATGAGGCCGCGGCGGAGCCCGCCAAACCGCGTGCGCCACGGAGGAAAACGGCGGCGGCCAGGTCCGGCGCTGCCGCTGAAAAGTCGGGCTGATTTCACGGGCGCAGGTGCCCGCGATTGATGCAACTGCCCTGTTTCTGTGCGGCGCAAAGCCGCCGCACGGCGGCTTTTTGCGGTCTGTTGCATTGCGGTCATTTCAATTTCGTCAACAGGCCCCAATATTTCTGCAGTGCAGCATTGCACGCGCAGAATCGGAGCCGAATCCATGCCCGGCCAGCTTATCGCCGGCCTTGACCTTTCGGTCCGCTCACCGGTGGACCTCGATTGCCGCCTGCGTCTGGGCGAGCATCTTCTGAATCTCGGCCCCGACTCGCGTCAGAACCGGTTTTTAAGCGCAATGTCGGACCTTGCGGTTCGCCGCTATGCCGAAACGACGCGGGCGGAAGTGGTCATTCATGCCGTGAAACGCGGCCAGATTGCGGGTATCGCCGAGGTGCATATCCAACGCGGCCCCCGGCCGGTGGGCGAAATCGCGCTGTCGGTAGGGGAAGAGGACCGCAACAGCGGCATTGGCTGGGCGCTTTTCGAACGGGCGCTGAGAGAGTGCCGCATGCGCGGCGTCTGGGAAATCTGGATCGTCTACCTGCGCACGAACGAGCCCATCCGGCGCATTTCCGAACGCGCGGGCTTTACGCAGGTGCGCGACATGGACCCGGGCGTCGTTCAGGCTCATGTCGGCCGCCCCCTGCCGCCCGAAGCCGCTGCCGCCCGGCGCCTCGACCTTGAAACGCGTTTCATGATTTCCTGATCGGGCGCGGCGCGTCTGGACGTTGCAGACCGGCAGGCGTAAGGCGTCGGATATGGGAGAGAGGCTGACATATCACGCGCATGTGCGGGCGCTACTGGTGCTTGGTCTGCCGCTTATCGGCTCGAACCTCGCGCAGATGATCCTGCACGTCACCGACACGGTGATGCTTGGCTGGTACGGGGTCGAGGCGCTGGCCTCGGTCGTCCTCGGCGCGTCGACCTTCTTCATCCTCTTCATTCTCGGCGCGGGATACTCGATCGCGATGGCGGGCATGGTCGCCTCCGCACTCGGGCGGGGGGACGAGACGCAGGTCCGGCGCAACGTCCGGATGACGATGTGGCACTCGATCCTGTTCGGGGTGCTCATCCTGCCGGTCATGTGGTGGTCGGGCGCGATCCTGGAGGCGCTCGGGCAGGACCCGGCGCTGTCCGCGCTGGCGCAGGACTATCTCAGGATCGCGGGCTTCGGCATGGTCCCGGCGCTTCTGGTCAATACGTTCAAGAGCTATCTCTCGGCGCTGGAACGCACTCAGATGGTGCTTTGGGCGACGCTCGCGGGCGCGGTCGTGAACGTGTTCCTCAACTGGATGCTGATCTTCGGCAACTGGGGTGCGCCGGAACTGGGCGTGCGGGGTGCTGCGATCGCCACGGTGATCACGCAAGTCGTGACGCTGCTCGTCCTGATGATCTACGCCGCCCGCAAGCCTGAGCTTGAACGCTTTCACCTGTTCCAGCGCTTCTGGCGGCCCGACTGGCCCGCCTTCGCCGAGGTCTGGCGGCTTGGCTGGCCCGTGGGGATCACCGGGCTTGCCGAAGGCGGGCTTTTCAACGCCTCGGCGCTCATGATGGGCTGGGTCGGCACGATCGAGCTTGCCGCTCACGGCATCGCGCTCGAGGTCGCGGCGCTTGCCTTCATGGTCCATCTCGGCCTGTCGAGCGCGGCGACCGTCCGGGTCGGACGCGCCGAGGGCGAGCGGAACTTTCCGAAGCTGCGCGACGGCGCGCTGGCGGCGTTCGTGATGTCGATGGTTTTCGGTCTTCTGGTCGTCGCGGTGTTCATCGCGCTGCCGCGCCCCATCATCGGGCTTTTTCTAGACGAAACGAAAGATGGGGCCGAGGCGATCATTGCCTTCGGGACCGTGCTTCTGGCCGTGGCGGCGCTGTTCCAGATGTTCGATGCGGCGCAGGTCATGGCGCTTGGATTGTTGCGCGGCGTGCAGGACACGCAAGGACCGCTCTGGATCAGCGTCATCAGCTACTGGGTGATCGGCATCCCGGTCAGCTACGTGCTCGCCTTCCCGCTCGGTTACGGAGGGGTGGGGCTGTGGCTTGGGCTGACCGTCGGCCTCGCCATCGCGGCGGCGCTTTTGATGTGGCGTTTCTGGACGCGCTGGGGGCGCGGCGTTCCGCGGGGATGGGGCTGACGGCGTTGCGTCGGCTGCCGAGGGGCAGGGCGCCCTAGTCCTTCCGGTCTTCTGCCGCTTCCCGCAAGCGTTCGGATTTCTTGCGCACGAGCACGTTTCTCAGGTCGTGCATCGCCAGAAGCAGCGCGTCGGTCACCGCTTCAAGCTGTTCGTCGCTCGCCTTCGACTGCGCCCATTGCGTCGTGAGGTTCAGGTGGTCGACCGCGCGGTGAATGTCGTCGATATCGCGCCGCGCAAGCATCTCGACCCGCTGGACGAGCCAGTCGCGAATGACCTCCATATCCTTGGGGGAAAGCTGCGTGTCACCATGCGCCCGGACCTCGCCGTTCCTCACGTTGACGACCGCGATCTGGTCCATCTCGATCCGTTGCTGACGGTTCTCCGTGTCGACACGGAAAACCGCGGCGCCGTTTTCGCGAATGCGGAAGTAGTACTCTGGAAGGTCTGGCATGGTACTGGTCCCGGTCACCTGCGGTTCAACCTAGGAACAGCCGGAACCAGTGTCAAAGCGAGAGTGTCGCGGCGCGCGCGCCCCGCCTTAGCGAAGCCCCGCGCAGAAGCTCTGGATCCGCTGGCACGCCTCTTCCAGTGCCTCCTCCGATGTCGCGTAGCTCACACGGAAGTTGGGCGAAAGGCCGAAGGCCGCGCCGAACACGACCGCCACGCCGGTTTCCTCGAGAAGCGCGGTAGCAAACGCCTCGTCGTCCCCGATCACGGTGCCCGCGGCCGAGGTCTTGCCGATGCAGCCCGAGATGTCGGGATAGACGTAGAACGCGCCTTCGGGACGGGGGCAGGTGATGCCCTTGGCCTGGTTCAGCATCGACACGACCAGATCGCGGCGGCGCTGGAACAGCGTGCGGTTCTCGGCAAGGAAGTCCTGCGGACCGTTCAGCGCCTCGACCGCCGCATGTTGCGCGACCGAGCAGGGGTTCGACGTCGATTGCGACTGGATCGTGCGCATCGCCTTGATCAGCTCGGCCGGACCGCCCGCATAGCCGATCCGCCAGCCGGTCATCGCATAGGCCTTGGACACCCCGTTGCAGGTCAGCGTGCGGTCATGAAGGCCCGGTTCGACCTGCGCAGGCGTCACGAATTCGAAATCGTCGAAGACGAGGTGTTCGTACATGTCGTCCGACATCACCCAGACCTGCGGATGGCGCATCAGCACGTCCGTCAGCGCTTTCAACTCGTCGTGCGAATAACCGGCACCCGTCGGGTTCGAGGGCGAGTTGAAGATGAACCACTTCGTCTTCGGCGTGATCGCGGCTTCCAGCTTATCGGCAGTCAGTTTGAAATCCGTCTCCATCCCCGCCACGACCGGGACCGGCGTGCCGCCCGCCAAAAGCACCATGTCGGGATAGCTGACCCAGTAGGGCGCGGGGATGATCACCTCGTCGCCGGGGTTCAGCGTCGCCATCAGCGCATTGTAAAGCACCTGCTTGCCGCCGGTGCCGACCGTGATCTGTGCGGGCGTGTAGGTCAGTCCGTTCTCGCGTTCGAACTTGCGGCAGATCGCCTCTTTCAGCTCCGGGATGCCGTCAACGGCGGTGTACTTGGTCTTGCCCGCGTCGATCGCGCGCTTGGCGGCGTCCTTGATATTCTCGGGCGTGTCGAAGTCGGGTTCGCCCGCGCCAAGGCCGATCACATCGCGACCGGCGGCCTTCAATTCGGCCGCCTTTGTCGTCACAGCGATGGTCGGGGACGGTTTGACCCGGGCCAGAGTGTCGGAAATGAACGCCATTGGTCGGTACTCCGATTTGTATTCGCCGGGGCCATGTCATAGATTGCGCACGAGTCTCCGACAAGCGACATAAGCGAGGAAGCCATGACGACCGATGCGGGCGATACGATGACCGATGCCACCGACAACTGGTACAGCAACGAGGCCGCAACCTTCGGGGACCGGCTCGCCGCCGCGAGAGAGGCCGCCGGGCTCAGCCAGGCCGAGCTTGCCGCGCGTCTGGGCGTGAAGACCCGCGTGATCGAGCATTGGGAAGCCGACGCGAAAGAGCCGCGCGCAAACCGGCTCCAGATGCTGGCGGGGATGCTGGGCGTGTCGCTCATGTGGCTCCTGACCGGCGAAGGCGACGGCGTCGAGGCCCCCAGCGAAACCGAAGAGGCTGACGCGAACGTTCGGGGCGTCTTGGCTGAAATCCGCGAACTGCGCGCCGCGATGTCGGCGATGACAGGGCGGCTCGGCCGGCTTGAGAAGAAGCTTCGCCAGGGCATGGAGCAAAACGCCGCGTGACCGAAACTCCGGAAGCGCGGCTCAAGCGTCTCGCGATGCGGAGCGCACGGCGCGGTATCAAGGAAATGGACCTGATCCTCGGGGCGTTCGCAACGGCCCGGCTTGCTGCGATGTCCGAGGATCAGCTGTCGCTTTACGATGCTCTTTTGTCCGAGAACGATCAGGATCTTTACTCCTGGGTGACGGGCGCGGCGGCGACACCCGCCCGCTTTGCCGCGCTTATCGAAGAGATCGCGCTCTTCGCGGGCGATGCCACGCGTGCCGGAAGGGCAGGCGGGGCGTAACGGCGTCGCAAATGGCTTAACCGAAATTTTGCCCTTTCCTTCCATCCTGCTGATCGAGCGAACGGATGGCGGAGAGTATGAGATGACGATTCACGCGCAGGTGTCGGAAGGCGACAAGGCCGGGTTGGTGGGCTGTTATCTGGAAACCCTGGATCTTGTAGAGCGGTTGCACCGCCTCCTGCTCGACGTGATCAAGGACGAGTTCGAACGGTTGGGCCAGCTTGAGATCAACGCCGTGCAGGCGCTCTTGCTGTTCAACATCGGCGAGCACGAGGTCACGGCGGGCGAGCTGAAAAGCCGCGGTTACTACCAAGGCTCGAATGTCAGCTACAACCTGAAGAAGCTGGTCGAGGCGGGCTATATGCACCACGAACGCTGCGAGGCTGACCGGCGGTCCGTCCGCGTGCGGCTGACCGACAAGGGCATCGCGGTGCGCGAGGCGGTGAAGGCGCTGTTTTTCAGCCACGCCGAGGCGATGCAAAGCAAGGGCATGATCGGAATCTCGACGACCGCCGATGTGAACGGTCATCTGCGGCGTCTCGAACGCTTCTGGACCGACCAGATCCGCTACATCTACTGAGCAGAGTGTGAGGCGGCGCCGGCGCGATCTGCGTCAGTTTCGTCGCAGGGCTGGTGCCGCCGCCGCTTGGCGCGTCGCTTCGCGGGCACGTTCTGCGGGTGTCTCCCCGGCGTCGCCCACGGCGAGGCTCGCGAGTTCCTTCAGAAGCTTGCGGGTCATGGCTTCCTCGAAATCCGTGAAGCCGATCGCGGCTTCCACGAAGGCGTCGGGGCCGCGTATGACCTCGGCCCGGAACCAGGCGGTCAGTTCGGCGATGCCCGGATCGCCACCATCCCAGCCCGCCTCTTCGTCCAGCCCGATGACGAGCGCATTCACCGTCAGCGCGGTGCCGAGGGGCGGCAAGGCGATGTCGCGCGGCGCGGTGCCAGAGTTGTTCTTGCCATCCCCCGCAAGGTCGAGCGTATGGCGCCAGCACTCGGGTCGCTGTTCCAGCAATGCGTGGCCGTAGACCAGCGCAGCGCCCACGCCGGTGCTGGGCGACAGTCCGGGGCGGGGCGCGGTCCCCACGGCGAAGGCGGCGCGGGCAAGCGCGTCCGCATCGGTGATCGCGGTCCAGTCGAGGATCAGGCGCTGGCTTTCCGCGCCGCTCCAGACGAAGGCGGCAAGCCAGACGGGCCTTTCCGGCTGGCTGAGCAGCGCGGCCTGCACGTCCGGATGGTTCAAGGCCCCCGCCAGCCCCTGCATCTGAAGGACATATTCCTTCTCATCCACCGAAGCCGACACGTCGAGTCCGATCACCAGCGCCTGCCGGCACGCCGCCCCGGCAGGCGACGCGGCCGCCCAAAGCGCCAAGGCGAGCGCCAGCTTCACCGCGCGGCCCCCGACTGACCCATCACGGGCCCCTCAAGCTCTTTGAGAAGTTTCAGTCGCATCGCGCGGGCGAAATCCTCGAACCCGTCGGCCTCGATCACGAACGACCCCGGCCCCCGGATCAATTCCCGCTGGTAATAGTCGCCCAGTTCCAGATCCGATCCCGCGATCGCCAGCCCGTTCACCGTCACGCCGTCGAAATCGAAGGCGCGATAGGCGCTGTCGGGCGGAAACCCGTCGTTGTTCCGCCCGTCGCCCGACACGTCGACCTTGCGCTGATCGCAGCCCGGCGCGTCGCGCAGATGCACCGCCGCGAACCCCAGCGCATAGCCGAGCGAGGTCGCCATGTCGTTCCGTTCCCGCACGCTTCCCGCGATCGCCGACGCGGCGGCGCGCAGATCCTCGGCCGTCTCGATCAGCCGCCAGCCGAGCATCAGGTTCTGCTGATACCGCCCGCTCCACTCGAACGCGGACAAGGCGACGGGGCGGCCGGGGAAGGCGAGGAACGCCGCCTCCACCTCGGGCAGCGTCAGCACATGGGCCAACCCCTGCCGCTGCAGCGCATCCTCGGCCGCATCGACCGAGGCGGAGATGTCCAGCGCCAGCAAAAGCGCCAGCCGGCAGTCCGCCCCCGCCGGTGCGGCGACCAGCGCCGAGGCAAGGGCGATGACCGCCTGTCTTACCAATGCCCGGTATTCTCCATGCTGGCCCACGGCTCCTGCTTGGGCAGCGACTCGCCTGCCTGCAGAAGCTCGATCGACACGTTGTCGGGGGAACGCACGAAGGCCATGTGCCCGTCGCGCGGCGGCCGGTTGATCGTCACGCCGTTCGCCTGCAGGTGCGCGCACATCGCGTAGATGTCGTCGACCTCGTAGGCGAGATGCCCGAAATGCCGGCTGTCCGAGGGCAGACCGTCATCGCCATCCCAGTTGTAGGTCAGCTCCACCGGGCATTCCGGCTGGCCGGGCGGGGCCATGAAGACCAGCGTGAACCGGCCCCCTTCATTGTCCATCCGCCGCGTCTCCTCAAGGCCGAGCAGCCGGTAGAATTCCATGGACTTTTCAAGGTCCTTCACCCGCACCATCGTGTGAAGATATTTCAGCGCCATCTTAGCCTCCTCAGGGGTTTTGCCGAAGACTACCAGCCGCGCCCGCGCCCCGCCACCCGGCTGACCCGGCCTTCCACGGCACGACCGGCAAATTTTCTTCGCCCCCACAGCCCATCGTGGTTACCCGCGCGCTCGCCCATAGATATAGTGGGCACGATTCGGATGCGGAGGACGATTCCATGACCCTGACCAAAGACCAGTTGGCCGAGATCGCGGCGGCACGGGCCGAGACGCGGCAAACGCTGCGCGCCACCTCCGAGGGGATGGAAAACCACCTCTACGTCGCGCACGAGGTGCTCGACCACGGGCTGGTGCGCGTCATCGACTACATGGGCGACGACGCCGCCATCACGCAGGCCGCGCGCGTCAGCTACGGGCGCGGCACCAAGGCCGTGCAGAATGACGAAGGCCTGATCCGCTACCTCATGCGGCACTGGCACTCGACCCCGTTCGAGATGTGCGAGGTCAAGTTCCACGTCAAGCTGCCGGTCTTCGTCGCCCGCCAGTGGATCCGCCACCGCACGGCCAACGTGAACGAATACTCCGCCCGCTACTCGATCCTCGACCGCGAGTTCTACATCCCCGAGCCTGAACACCTCGCCGCCCAGTCCACCGTGAACAACCAGGGCCGGGGCGAGCTGTTGCAGGGCGAAGAGGCGCAGCGCGTGCTCGACATCCTGCGCGACGACGCGACGCGGGCCTACGATCACTACGAGGATATGCTCAGCGACGACGGCCAGAAGGGCCTTGCCCGAGAGCTTGCCCGCATGAACCTGCCCGCGAACGTCTATACGCAGTGGTACTGGAAGATCGACCTCCACAACCTCTTCCACTTCCTCCGCCTGCGTGCCGACGCCCACGCCCAGTACGAAATCCGCGCCTATGCCGAGGCGATGTGCGGCATCGTGAAGGACTGGGTGCCCTTGGCCTACGGCGCGTTCGAGGACTACCGGATGGGCGGCGCGCAGCTGTCGCAGAAGGGCGTCGAGGCGCTGAAGCG
>CBDUOT010000009.1:0-52872 GCA_965368915.1 uncultured Rhodobacterales bacterium
GGCTGAATCACCGTCAGCCCCAAAAGCCGCCAGGACTGCATCCCACCGCGATAATAGCTGATGCGCTCCGCCGGATAGCCGAGCGAGATCATCACCCGGATCGCCGAGGGCGACTGCCCACACCAGAGTCCGTTGCAGAACAGCGCGACCTCCTTCGCCTCGGAACAGTCCCAGCCATCGAAATCCGCCTCGCAGCCCAGATCGCCAAGTCGGTCGCCGATCTCGTTATAGGGCAGGTTGACCGCGCCGGGGATCGTGCCGCCTTCGAACCAGTCGCGCGTGCGGCTGTCGATCACCACGGCCTCGCCGCCTTCCAGAAGGTCGAGCAGTTCAAGCTCGCCGATCGTCGTCACGCCTTCAGCGGGCGTCATCGGCTGGATGCAGAAGGGCGGGCATGCGCGCGAGGTCAGCGCCCAATCGCCTTCCAGCCTCGCCTCCGGATTCTGATCGCGGCCGATCTCCACCGGCCCGTCCGGGGTTTCGACAGTTACGGTGGGCCGGTCGGACGCGATGCCGACCTTGATCTCGTCGGCGGCCAGAGCCCCGGGCGCAAGCGCGGCCATCACGAGTGCGGCGAATGTCCAGATCCGCATGAGTGATCCTCCCGATATCCCTTGTTCAATGGCGCTATCCTGTCGGCCCGGCCCGCCCGGCACAACCATCAGGGCTGCGACTCATCGCCCCCCGCCGGATCGAGCATGTCACGCAGCTTCGATCCCGCCTTGCCGATCGCCGCCTTCACGCCTTCCGCGGGTTTTCCGGTGCTCTTTGCCACCGCCTCGGCAATGCCATCCTTCAACGCGTCCCATAACGCGTCAAGATCGCCCGAACTCGACGTCTCCAGCCGTTCCCTGTCCAGCCCGAGCGTAAAGTCGAACTCCGCGCTGCCACCACTGCGCTCGATCGCCTTGCCAAGCGCCGTCGCCGCGAGCCGTTCCGTGACCCCCACGCCGGGGGGCGGCGCGACGCGCACGCCGTCCAAAGCGATGGACCAGTCCATGTCCACCCTGCGGTCGTCGAGCGCCCATTCATCCTCCACATGGGCTGAAAGCGTGCCGCCCGACAGCCAGTTGAGAGGCGCGCGGTCGGTCAGTTCGGCAAGCGTCGTCGCCGGGACCTCGTCGAACACCCACGACGTACGCCGCCCGTTGCCCGCGATCACCTCGGTTGCGACCTTGATCGGCACGCCGTCGATGCGCCCGTCCAGATTCGAGCGGAAGAACAGGTCGAACAGCGCCGTGCTGCTGCGGAACGGTGCGACCTCGGCCGAGGCGATCTCGACCCGGTGGGTCTGATCAGTCGCGCGTTCGACCGTGATGTCGATATCGTCGAAGCGGCCAAGATCGACCGCGAAGCCGCGCCGCGCATTCTTGGGCGCTTCGCCCTCATCGCGCGGCGGGATACGGACGGTGCCGCGCACGCCCTCCACGGTCATCGCCTCGATCCGCCGCGTAGAGCGGAAAAGCGACAGCAGCGCCACGTCGAACTCCGTATGATCGAGCCGCATGTCCACGCCCAGCCCCTCGCCTTCGTCCCGCGCCACCGTGACACCGTCAAGCGCGAGCCGCCCGGTCAGCAGGTTGCCCGAGGCATCCTCAAAGGCGACAGCATAGCCCGTCCGCGCCGCGACCCGGTCAAGGCCGTAACGCACCAGAGGATCGAAGAAGAAGAAGTTCGCGATCAGTACGGCAACCGCCACGACCCCCGCGATCGCGGCGGGGATGTGCAGCCAGCGCGGAGAGACCTTTCGCTTCCGTAGCGGTGCGTCCCCGGCCCCGCCGGACCGCCGCCTCGACCCCCGCATGTCGAACAGGCTCAAGAACAACGTCAGGATAAGTTCGGCAATCGCCGCGAGGAGGCCAGCGAGAACCCCGAGAAGCGGCGCGATGAGGGCGAAGAGCATCTCGGCGATGATGATGACCAGGCCTTCCAACCTGCAAACCCCTTACTCTTACGCCCCGCGCGGACAGGTTAGCACCCCTGCCAGATACCGCAAGTTTGCTTGACTCGCGCTGCCCCCTCACCTACACGACCCCGGATTCCGGAAGTAAACTCGCTTCCGGTCCCCGCCAGAGGGGATCGCCACCAGTCAGCGCGTCGCGCCCACTGGTGCGTTTTGCGTTTGGGCGCCTGCGTGACTATGTCGGGTGCGGGAAAGTCAACAGGCCAAGGAGGGCCGCATATGTTCGAGAACCTGTCAGAACGCCTTGGTGGCGTCTTCGACCGGCTGACGAAACAGGGTGCGCTTTCCGAAGACGACGTCAAGGCCGCGCTCCGCGAGGTCCGCGTCGCGCTTCTGGAGGCGGACGTTTCGCTGCCCGTCGCCCGCGACTTCGTGAAGGCCGTGGAATCCAAGGCCACGGGCCAGGCCGTCACGAAATCGGTCACACCCGGCCAGCAGGTCGTCAAGATCGTGCACGACGCGCTGGTCGACGTCCTGCGCGGCTCCGAAGACCCCGGCGCACTGAAGATCGACAACCCGCCAGCGCCGATCCTGATGGTCGGCCTTCAGGGCGGCGGCAAGACGACAACGACCGCCAAGATCGCAAAACGCCTGCACGAGCGCGAGAAGAAGCGCGTCCTCATGGCCTCGCTCGACACCAACCGTCCGGCGGCGATGGAGCAGCTGGCCATCCTCGGCGCCCAGATCGGCGTCGACACCCTGCCGATCGTCAAGGGCGAGAGCGCCGTGCAGATCGCCAAGCGCGCGAAGCAGCAGGCGACGCTTGGCGGCTACGATGTCTACATGCTCGACACCGCCGGTCGCCTCCAGATCGACGAAGTCCTGATGAACGAGGTGGCCGAGGTCGCCGCCGTCGCCAAGCCCCGCGAAACCCTCCTCGTCGTTGACGGCCTGACCGGTCAGGTCGCGGTCGAAGTGGCCGAGGAATTCGACGCCAAGGTCGGCATCACCGGCGTGGTTCTGACCCGGATGGACGGCGACGGTCGCGGCGGTGCCGCGCTTTCCATGCGCGCCGTCACTGGCAAGCCGATCCGCTTCGTGGGCTTGGGCGAAAAGATGGACGCGCTCGAAACCTTCGAGGCAGAGCGCATCGCCGGCCGCATCCTTGGCATGGGCGACATCGTGGCGCTCGTCGAGAAGGCGCAGGAAACGCTCGAGGCCGAGCAGGCCGAACGCATGATGAAGCGGTTCCAGAAGGGCCTCTTCAACATGAACGATCTCAGGGGCCAGCTTGAGCAGATGCTGAAGATGGGCGGGATGCAGGGCCTCATGGGGATGATGCCCGGCATGGGCAAACTGTCCAAGCAGATGGACGAGTCCGGCTTCGACGACAGCGTGCTGCGCCGCCAAATCGCGCTCATCAATTCGATGACCAAGAAGGAACGCGCCAATCCCGCGCTTCTTCAGGCCTCGCGCAAGAAGCGCATCGCCGCCGGGTCGGGCCTTGAGGTCAGCGACCTGAACCAGCTTCTGAAGATGCACCGCCAGATGGCGGACATGATGAAGAAGATGGGCAAGATGGGCAAAGGCGGGATGCTCAAGCAGGCCATGAAGGGCATGATGGGCAAGGGCGGCATGCCCGACATGAACGATCCCAAGGCGATGGAAGAGGCTGCAAAGGCGCTGCAATCCGGCATGGGTGCCGGTGGGCGCGGTCTTCCCGGCGGCCTTGGCGGGATGAACCTTCCCGGCGGGCTGTCGGGCCTTGGCGGATTCGGAAAGAAGAAGTGACCGCCCCGACCCTTCATACAGAGCGTCTGTCGCTCCGCATGCCGAAGCATTCGCACTTCGAGCATTGGGCGGCGTTCATCGCCTCCGAACGCTCGGTCCATGAACACGGGCACTTGACCCCTTTCGACGTTATGAAAGTCCGGGCTGCCGATGCGTCGATCAGGCACGAAACGGGGGCGCTCGCATGACCCCGGCGCTCGTCAACACTCCCGTTCTTGAAACCGAACGCCTGATCCTGCGCGCGCCAGATCCGCAGGACTGGCCCGTCTTCGCCGACTTCTTCGGCTCGGACCGGTCGCGGTTCATCGGCGGACCGAAGGACCGCAAGGACGCCTGGCGCTCCTTCGGTCACGTGATCGGGATGTGGGTGCTGCGCGGTTTCGGGTCTTTCGTCTTCACGCTCAGGGGCGACGATACGGCGCTCGGCATGACCGGCCCCTGGTACCCGGAAGGGTGGCCCGAACGTGAACTCGGCTGGACCGTCTGGACGCCCAGGGCCGAGGGCAAGGGCTACGCTTTCGAAGCCTCAAAGGCCGCGCGCGACCACCTCTTTCGCGATTTGGGTTGGGATACCGCAGTCAGCTATATCGACCCGGACAATGCGCGTTCGATCGCGCTTGCCGAACGGCTCGGCGCGGTGCTCGACCCGAACGCGGCGACGCCCGACAAGGACGACGAAGCCT
The DNA here is from genome assembly GCA_965368915.1 of uncultured Rhodobacterales bacterium. Classification (GTDB taxonomy): domain Bacteria; phylum Pseudomonadota; class Alphaproteobacteria; order Rhodobacterales; family Rhodobacteraceae; genus Albidovulum. The sequence continues at coordinate 4,378 of CBDUOT010000009.1, forward strand.
GCCTCGTCTACCGCCATCCGAAGCCGGAGGCGCGCGCATGACCGCTGCCTGGAGACTGCCGCCCGAAGGGTCCGCCGCCGAGCAGGCCGCGCGCTTCGCCTCGCTCGTCCCGGTGATCGACACCGCGCGCCTGCACCTGCGCGCCCCTCGGATCGAGGATTTCCCGATCTATGCACGCTTCATGCTGGACGAAGCCGTCGCCGACGATGGCGCGGATGAAAAGCACAAGGCCGCATGGCTTGAGTTCAACGCGCTCGTCGCGAGCTGGAACCTGCGCGGCTTCGGCGCGTGGACATGCGACACCCGCAGCGACCGCACGCCGGTGGGCGCCGTCGTCATCAACCATGAATTCGGCGACCCGGAGGTCGAGATCGGCTGGGTTCTGACCCCCGACGCCGAAGGCCGGGGATACGCGACCGAGGCTGCGGCTCAGGCGCTCAACTACGCGTTCGGCCCGATGGGGTTTGCGACGCTGGTTAGCTACATCGACGCCGACAATGACCGCTCGACCGCGGTGGCGAGACGGCTTGGCGGGCGGCGCGATCCGGGCGCGGAGGCGGCTTTGAACCACGCCTGCCACGTCTACCGCCATGTCCGGCCCGAGGTCAGCGCATGACCCTCGCAATTCTTCATCGCCAGAAACCCGGCATCGCCCCGCATGCGTCCGTCGGTCCCGTGTCGGGACGCTGTCGGGACAGATGCCATACGCAGACCCGACGCATGCCCGCCCCGACGAGGAGGCCCGAATGAGCGACCCGACCACCCTCGCCGCGAGCCTTCTGAAGGGCCATCGCGACTCCATCGACAGGCTCGACGCGATCCTCGTCTACACGCTCGCCGAGCGGTTCAAGCACACCCAGGCGGTGGGCCGGCTGAAGGCCGAACATGACCTGCCGCCCTCCGATCCGATGCGGGAATCGCATCAGATAGAACGGCTTCAGCGCATGGCGCTCGAAGCCGATCTCGACCCCGAATTCGCCAAGAAATTCCTGAACTTCATCATCTCGGAAGTCATCAGGCATCACGAGAAACTGCAGAAATAACCAAGGAATAACAGGCCCTTGCCTGTTTCACAGCCAACGATAGGAGAAACTGACATGGCTATGAAAATCCGCCTCGCCCGTGGGGGCTCCAAGAAGCGTCCGTTCTATTCGATCGTCGCCTCCGACTCGCGCATGCCGCGCGACGGCCGCTTCATCGAAAAGCTCGGCACCTACAACCCGCTCCTCCCGAAGGATTCGGAAGATCGCGTGAAGATGGACATGGAGCGCGTTCAGCACTGGCTAAGCCAGGGCGCGCAGCCGACCGACCGGATCGCCCGCATGCTCGAAGCGGCTGGCGTGAAAGAGAAGGCCGAGCGCAAGAACATGAAGAAGGCCGAGCCGGGCGAAAAGGCCAAGAAGCGCGTTGAAGAAAAGGCCGCGAAAGCCGCCGCTGCCGCCGAAGCCGCTGCCGCCCCGGCCGAAGAGCCTGCGGAAGAGCCGGTCGAAGCCCCGGCGGAAGAAGCCGCAGCCGAAGAAACGACGTCCGAATAAGGCGCTGATTTCCCGTGCTTATCGGCTTCTTTCTTCGCCGGATCGTCACCCTCTCGCTTTGCGCGGGGACGTTCTGGCTGGGGATGAAGACCGAAAGGCTGATCGAACCGAAACCGGCCGCCGCCACGGTGGCGGCCGACTGCCCGGAGGCGCCGGATGGCAACTGACAGAATCTGCGTCGGCGCCATTTCGGGCGCGTTCGGCGTCAAGGGCGAGGTGCGGCTGAAAAGCTTCTGCGCCCAGCCCGAAGCGATCGCGGCCTACGCCCCGCTTTATACCGAGGACGGCAGCCGCAGCTTCACCGTGAAGATCACCCGCGCCATCAACGGCGGACTCGCCGCGCGGCTCTCGGGCGTTGCGACGAAAGAAGATGCCGACGCGCTGCGCGGCACTTCCCTGTTCGCCGACCGCGCGAAGCTTCCGAACCTGCCGGACGACGAATTCTACCACGCTGACCTGGTTGGCCTTGAAGTCTTCGATACAGGTGGCGCACCGCTTGGCACCGTGCGCGCCGTCTTCAATCACGGCGCGGGCGATATCCTCGAAATCCACGCGCCGGGCCGCAAGACCGCGCTTCTTCTTCCCTTCACGAAAGCTATCGTCCCGACCGTGGACCTGACCGTCGGACGGATCATCGCCGACCCGCCGGAGGAGAGCGAGGGATGACAGACGAGAAGCCCAAGTCTCATGGGCGGCTTGCCATTTCAGCCTCGATCAAGCCGCGCGAACTGATGACCGCGACGCCCCGGATCAAGGGCGCATGGTGCGCGAAGATCATCACCCTTTTCCCGGACGCCTTTCCGGGCACGCTGGGTCTGTCGCTGACGGGCAAGGCCCTGCAGGAGGGGCTTTGGGCGCTGGAGACCATCGACCTGCGTCCCTTCGGGATCGGCAAGCACCGCAACGTGGACGACACGCCCGCGGGCGGCGGAGCGGGCATGGTCCTGCGCGCCGACGTGGTGGCCAAGGCGTTCGACGAAGCGGCCATCGGGACGCCCGGCGACCGCGCCCGCTGGCCGGTCATCTACCTGTCCCCGCGCGGCAAACCCTTCGACCAGTCCATGGCCCGCAGGTTCGCGGGTACCGACGGCGTGACCATGCTTTGCGGCCGGTTCGAGGGCGTGGACCAGCGTGTGCTGGATCACTATGCGGTCGAGGAAGTTTCGCTGGGGGACTTCGTCCTGACCGGCGGCGAGATCGCCGCGCAGGCGATGATCGACGCGACGGTACGGCTTCTGCCCGGTGTCCTTGGCAATGCCAGTTCAACCGAAGAGGAAAGCCATTCCCACGGCCTTCTGGAGCACCCGCAATATACGCGCCCGGCAATCTGGGAAGGCCGGGAAATCCCCGAAGTTCTGACCTCGGGCAATCACGCCGCGGTCGAGAAATGGCGCCGTGCAGAGGCGGAAAAGCTGACAAACGAGAGGCGGCCTGACCTTTGGAACGCCTACGCGAAAGCCGACCGCAATCCCTGACATCGGTTTCCGCGCCAGTCGCAGCCGAAACCCCTTGATTGCAAGGCAATCCCCCCCTATACCCCGCCCGTCCGGGGCTCAATCGAGTCGTCCGGGCCTGTTGTCTATTGGCTTTTGCCCTTTGCTTTCTTCAGCAAGGCGCGGTCAGCGACGACAGCACACAGGAAATGACGACCTGACCTCCGGCGGGCGCTACATGCGGACCCGATGAAGACCAGGAGCTCTGAGGCGCGCTAAACCATCGCGGGACTACCGCGAGCATAGGAAAGGATCACGCGATGAACCTGATCGCGCAACTGGAGGCCGAGCAGATCGCCGCTCTCGGCAAGTCCATCCCGGACTTCAAGGCGGGCGACACGGTCCGTGTCGGCTACAAAGTGACGGAAGGTACGCGTTCGCGCGTCCAGATGTACGAAGGCGTCTGCATTGCCCGCAAGGGCGGCAACACCGTCGCGGCATCCTTCACCGTCCGCAAGATTTCCTTCGGCGAGGGCGTCGAGCGCGTCTTCCCGCTTTACTCGACCAACATCGACTCGATCGAGGTCGTGCGCCGCGGCCGCGTCCGCCGCGCCAAGCTCTACTACCTGCGCGATCGTCGCGGCAAATCCGCCCGGATCGCCGAAGATACCCATTACAAGCCCAAGACCGCGGCTGAGGCCTGAGGAGGGAGACCATGAGAAAAGACATTCATCCCGACCTGCACATGATCGAGGTCAAGCTGACGGACGGCACGACCTTCCGCACGCGCTCTACCTGGGGCGCGGAAGGCGACACGCTGACGCTCGACATCGACCCTTCGGCGCACCCTGCCTGGACCGGCGGTTCGGCAAGGCTGATGGATACGGGCGGCCGCGTTTCGAAGTTCAAGAACAAGTACGCAGGCCTCGGCTTCTAAGCCCTCGCCTTCGAACAGGAAACGCCGCCCCTTGGGGCGGCGTTTTCGTTTGGACAGTGCGAATTCGCCACTATCCCGCATCTCCGTTGATGCCGATCATCGCCCAATCATCCCCCTCGTGCAGGTTGGCTCGGTCAGTTCCGTCGGCCGTTCTCCTGACGTGTCCTGGGGAAGACTTTGATTGGGGGAAACGCAGCAATGTCCGATTTGCGCATCAGAGCGAACAAAGCGGTCGAGGAAATCGGCAAAAGCCTCGTCGCGCTGGTTCGCAGTCAAAAAACGGACGGTGTCATCCTCGGCCTCAGCGGCGGGCTGGATTCCTCTGTGTTGGCCGCGCTTGCGGTGCGCGCGCTCGGCTCCGAATGCGTTTCTGTTGTCTACCTTCATGACCGCGACAGCGATCAAACGATCGCGGGAAACGCCCGCCTCGTGGCCTCAGCTCTAAAGCTCGATCTCGAGACCTTCGACATCACCGAGGAAATGGCCAAGGGAGGCACTTACAAGCCTGCCTTCATTCAGCTCCTTCGGATTTCACCGCTGGTCGCCCGGCTGAGCACTCGCATCTATAGAACCGTCTGTGGCGAGTCACCGTTCAAATCCACGCTGAGGGTGGGTCGTGGCGAAGTGCTGAGCCCATGGTACAAGCGCCTGCTGTTCGATCTGACCATGCGCCATGTCGACAGCGGCTTTTCTCAACGGCATTGCTTTCGGCGCGCAGTGTTGGAGCGCCTTGCAAAGCAACGAAACCTGACGCTGGTCGGCGCAGCAAACCGGTCAGAGTGCGAGGTCGGCTGGTTCGTGAAGGATGGTGTCGATGACCTTCCGTTTCAGCCCATGACCGGACTACTCAAAACCCAAGTCCGGCAGTTGGCCGAGATGTTGGCGCTTCCCGGTCCGGTACGTACGCAGGCACCGTCGCCCGACATGGCAAAGGGCGTCACGGATGAATTCGGGATCGGACACCAATATCGGGACGTGGACATCGTTATCGACGCGATTGACCGGGGTGCGCCGGAAGCAGAGATTACCCAACTTGGAATCCCGAAAGAAGAAATCGCGGACATCCGGGACCTGATGGCACTTTCTGATTGGAAACGCACCTCACCGCATCAGGAGCCCCCGGTCAGTGGCCGGTTCGGGTCGGAAATGCGCTACTGAACCGTCCACCTGCGTCCGGGGCCATGGCATTCTCGCCACGGACCGCGCGCAAACCCCGCGTTAGCCGCTTCCGCCTGCCCGCGACCCTACCTATAGTGGCGCCAAGCGGCAGAAACGGTTAGCCGCATCGGTTTGCGAGGGAATATCAGTGGCGCACATCATTGTCGTGGGCAACGAAAAAGGCGGGTCGGGCAAGTCGACGACCTGCATGCATGTGGCAACCGCTCTTGTCCGGATGGGCCACAAGGTGGGTGCCCTCGATCTGGACCTGCGGCAAAGCAGTTTCGGACGCTATGTCGAGAACCGTCGCGCCTATGCGCGCAAGGAAGGACTCGAACTGCCGATCCCGGACTTTCGCGAATTGCCTGAGATCGACCAGTCGAGCCTCGCAGCCGGCGAGAACCTCTATGACCGGCGCCTGTCCGCGGCGGTGGCGGGATTGGAACGCGATGCGGAATTTATCGTGATCGACTGCCCTGGGTCGCATACCAGGCTCAGCCAGGTAGCGCATTCGCTGGCGGACACGCTGATCACGCCGCTCAACGACAGCTTCATCGACTTCGACCTGCTCGCCCGTGTCGACCCGGACACGAGCCGCGTGATCGGCCCTTCGATCTATTCAGAGATGGTGTGGCACGCGCGCCAACTGCGGGCGCGGGCGGGACTGAAGCCCATCGACTGGGTGGTTGTCCGCAACCGTCTTGGCGCACAGGCGATGCATAACAAGAGGAAGGTTGGCGCAGCGCTGGAACAGCTTTCGAAGCGTATCGGGTTCCGCGTTGCGCCGGGTTTTTCAGAGCGCGTGATCTTCCGCGAACTCTTTCCGCGCGGCCTGACCTTGCTTGACCTGCGCGATGTGGGGGTCGGCAATCTCAACATCTCGAACGTCGCGGCGCGGCAGGAAGTTCGGGAACTCATGCGCGAATTGCAGTTGCCGGGAGTCGAGATCGCGTTCTGACCCGTTCAGGCCGCCTGGCTCGCCGAGCGGTGGAACAACATCGGAAGGGCGCTGCGGGTGCGGCGCTCTTTTTCGGCGCCCATGTTCGCCAGACGCGCGTCGAACGCATCGGTCTTTTCGGTCTTGCTCCGGGTCATCTGGCTCAGAATTGCGGCGAGTTTCATTTTCCGGTCCTGTCGTTTTGTTGTCGTGCCCCTTGATACTGAAGATGGCGGCGGCCCGTGACCGAAAGATGGCGCAGCTTGGGTCTTTAGTGGAATTTATCGCGTCAAGGTTGTACCAAATCGCGTCCATTCCTTCGCTCTGACGGCCTTTGTATCGCGGGCGTGGAAGAACGGTTCGTCTCTGACATCATGTGCGATATAAACAGTTTTATGAGAGTTTCCTGCCTGCCTCATTTCCCGCTTCGCGTCGGCCGTGCCCACGAAGTCTGTGGTCCGGGGGCCTTGTTCTTCGCATTCGTTTCCGCCGGAGTTTCGGGCGGGTCCGTGCTGTGGGTTCGCGAAGGCTGGCAGGGGGAGCACATCAACCCGCAGGGGTATGCCGCCTATTGCGACCCCGACAAGGTGCTTCTGGCCTCGGGCAAGGATCAGACCGAGATCCTGGCGGTGATGGAAGAGGCGTTGCGCTCTGGCGCGGTGTCGTTCGTCGTGGCCGAGATCGGCAAGCCGCTGGGCCTCATCGCAGGGCGGCGGTTGCAGCTTGCGGCCGAGGCGGGGAAGACAGCCGGGCTTTGCATCATTCCCGAAGGCATGGGCAGCAACGCGGCTGAGACCCGCTGGCACTGCCAGCCTGTTTTCGATCCATCCGACTCGACTCTGCAGCGCTGGAAGCTTATCAAGAACAAATCAGGAACATTAAGCGCTTGGGATGTACGATGGGATGCTGAGGCGCGTCGTATCACTGTGGTTTCCGAGACTGCCCAGCGACCGGGTTCTAAGGGCGCGCCCGGTTGAGGGACCCTTCGCGCTGACGCTGAAGGAAAAGAATGCCGACCGTCTCTACTGCCTGAATCTCGACGCCGAAAGGCAGGGGCTTTCCCGCGGCATGAGCTTTTCGGACGCCCGCGCCTTCTGCCCCGACCTGCAAAGCCGCCCCGCCGATGAGGCCGCCGATGCGCGCTTTCTGCGCGTGCTTCGCCGCTGGGCCACACGCTACTGCCCCTGGGTCGGCCTCGAGGGGCGTGACGGGCTGGTTCTCGACATCACCGGCGCAGCCCATCTTTGGGGCGGCGAACCCGCGATGCTGGAGGATATGCGGCGGCAGCTTGTCCGCGCGGGTCTGACGGTGCGGATCGGTCTGGCCGATACGCGCGGCGCGGCGTGGGCGCTTGCCCATCACGACGAAGGCGTGGCCGATCCGGGCGACTCGCTCGCCCGGATCGGACCGCTGCCCGTCGCAGCGCTCAGGCTGGACGAGGGAACCTGCACCGCGCTTCAGCGGCTTGGCTTGCGCAGCATCGCCGATCTGGCGGGAATGCCGCGTGCCACGCTGACCCGCCGCTTCGGCCCCGGCGTCATGCTGCGCCTGGACCAAGCGCTCGGCGCCCGGCCCGAAGAGATCTCGCCACTGGCCGATCCACCCCATTTCGGGGTCCGCATGACGCTGCCCGAACCCATCGGGCTTGCCGCCGATGTCATGGCCGGGACCGCGCGGCTTCTCGACCAGCTTTGCGCCAAGCTGAAAGCTGAGGAGATGGGCGCGCGGGTCCTCTGCCTGACGCTCCGGCGGGTCGATCAGGAAAGCCAGCAGGTGGAACTGCGGCTGGCCCGCGCCTTGCGTGATCCGGGCCGTATCCTGCCCCTGTTCGAACGCGGGCTGGGCGAGGTCGATGCAGGCTACGGCATCGACCAGATGCGGCTCGAGGCGGTGCGCGTCGAACCTTTGCCCGTCGAGCAACTCGGCCATGTCGCGACCAAGCGCGGCGATGCGCTCGACGACCTCATCACCCGGATCGGCACACGGATCGGGCTTGAGAACATCCAGCGCTTCCTTCCCGCCGACAGTCATATCCCCGAACGCAGCCACATCATCGCGCCGGCCGCATGGTCCAAGGCAGAGGGTTCGTGGGTCAGCTTGCGTCCGCGCCCCCTGCGGCTTTTCCCGCCCGAACCGATACCCGGCACAGGCCCGCGCCCGCCGGAGCGCTTCCGCTGGCGGCGCATGACGTTCAGCACGGGCCACGCCACCGGGCCGGAACGGATCGCGCCGGAATGGTGGCTCGAGGATGAGAACTGGCGCTCGGGCATGCGCGACTACTGGCGGGTCGAAACGCGGCAGGGGCGGCGGCTGTGGCTTTTCTACACGCCGCAAAGCCCCGGCTGGTTTGTGCAGGGAGAATTCGCATGAGCGCCCGGAACGCCCTGCCGCCGCCACCCCACGGCTATGCCGAGCTTTGCGTGACCACCAACTTCACCTTCCTCACCGGCGCCTCCCACCCTGAAGAGATGGTGACGCGCGCCGCCGAGCTGGGGCTGGAAGCCATCGCCATCACCGATCGCAACTCGCTCGCGGGTGTGGTGCGCGCCTATTCGGCGCTGAAGGAACTGAGGCGCGAGGCCGAAGAGGCCATCCGCATCCGGTCGCAGCACCGCATCGATTCCTGTTCTCGTCAGGAAATCGGCACGCCCCAGCCGATTTCCCGCCCCGTCACCCCGAAACTGCCCCGGCTGATCACCGGCTGCCGCCTGATGCTGGCCGACAGCGAAGTGGAGTGGGTCGCGCTTCCCCGCGACCGCGCAGCCTATCAGCGGCTGACCCGGCTACTGACGCTTGGCAAACGGCGGGCCGAGAAGGGCGCGTGCCATCTGACGCTGGCCGACATGCTGGAAGGCGCGGCGGGCATGATCCTGATCGCCCTGCCCCGGCAGGATGCCGCGCCACGCATGGCCGCGGCCCATCTGCGCATGGCGGTAAAGCGCTTCCCCGGGCAGGTCTTCCTTGGCGCAGCGCCCCGCTACGACGGCGGCGATCAGGCCCGTATCCAGCGCACGGCGCGGCTCGCCCATCGGGTCGCAGCCCCGATGGTCGCGGTGGGCGACGTGCTGATGCACCGCGCGCATCGCCGCCAGCTTGCCGACGTTCTGACCTGCATGCGCGAACATATCACCATCGACGAGATCGGCACCCGCGCGCTGCCCAATGCCGAACGTCGCCTCAAGGGCGCCGAGGACATGGCCCGGCTTTTCCGCGACCATCCTGCCGCGCTCCGCCGCACGCTGGAAATCGCGGCGAAATGCAGCTTCTGCCTGAGTGAGCTTTCCTACGAATATCCCGACGAGATCGCCGATGACGAAGCTCCGCAGGCCCGGCTTGAACGGCTGACGGAAGAGGGGCTGGCGAAACGCTACCCCAAGGGCATGCCGGACCGCTACCGCGCCATGGCCGCGAAAGAGCTAAAGCTTGTCCAGGAGTTGGGTTTCGCCGCCTATTTCCTGACCGTCCACGACATCGTCTGCTACGCCCGGTCCCAGGGCATCCTTTGCCAGGGGCGCGGCTCGGCCGCCAACTCGATCCTCTGCTACGCGCTTGGCATCACTGATGTGGGGCCTGAACAGATCACCATGGTCTTCGAGCGCTTCGTGTCGAAATACCGTGGCGAACCGCCCGATATCGACGTCGACTTCGAACATGAGCGGCGCGAAGAGGTGATCCAGCACATCTATCAAAAGTACGGCCGCCACCGCGCCGGGCTCTGCGCCACCGTGATCCACTTCCGCTCTCGCGCCGCGATCCGCGAGGTGGGTAAGGTCATGGGGCTAAGTCAGGACGTGACCGCCAGCCTTTCGGGCCAGATCTGGGGCATGTCGAACGGCGGCGCCGACCCGGAGCGGATTCGCGAGCTTGGCCTCGACCCGGCCGACCGCCGCCTTGCCCAGACGATCCGGCTTATCGGCGAGGTCATCGGCTTTCCGCGCCACCTGTCGCAGCATGTCGGCGGCTTCGTCATCACCAAGGGACGGCTCGACGAACTTTGTCCCATCGAGAACGCGGCGATGGAAGATCGGACCGTCATCGAGTGGGACAAGGACGATATCGACACGCTCGGCATCCTCAAGGTCGATGTGCTCGGCCTTGGCATGCTGACCTGTATCCGCAAGGCCTTCGACCTGATGAGGGAACACGAACGGCAGGAAATGACGATCGGCACCGTCCCGCAGGAGGACAAGGAAACCTACGACATGCTCTGCGTCGCCGATGCGGTCGGCGTCTTTCAGGTGGAAAGCCGGGCGCAGATGAACTTCCTGCCCCGGATGCTGCCCCGCACCTTCTACGACCTCGTGATCGAGGTCGCCATCGTCCGCCCCGGTCCGATCCAGGGCGGCATGGTCCACCCCTATATCAATCGCCGCCAGGGGCGGGAGACGGTGAATTTCCCGTCGAAAGAACTGGAGGCCGTCCTTGGCAAGACGCTTGGCGTACCGCTTTTTCAGGAACAGGCGATGCAGATCGCCGTGGTCGCCGCCGGCTTCACCGCGGAAGAGGCCGACCGGCTTCGCCGCTCGATCGCCACCTTCCGGCGCATGGGGACGATCAGCACCTTCCGCGACCGTTTCATCACCGGAATGCTGGAACGCGGCTACGCACCGGACTTCGCCGAGCGCTGCTTTTCTCAGATCGAGGGCTTCGGCGAATACGGCTTTCCCGAAAGCCATGCCGCCGCCTTCGCGATGCTGGCCTATGTCTCGGCCTGGCTGAAATGCCACCACCCCGCGGTCTTTGCCTGCGCGCTTCTCAACTCCCAGCCCATGGGGTTTTACGCACCTGCCCAGATCGTCCGCGACGCCCGCGAACACCAGGTCGAGGTCCGCCCGATCTGCATCAACGCGAGCGGCTGGGACAACACGCTGGAACGCCGTCCCGACGGGGGCCTGGCGCTGCGGCTCGGCTTTCGCCAGATCAAGGGGTTCAAGCAGGAGGACGCCGAATGGATCGTTGCCGCGCGCGGCAACGGCTACCGTGACCCCGAAGGGTTGTGGCTGCGGGCGGGTCTGGCGCCTGCAGTGCTGGAGCGACTGGCCGAGGCGGATGCCTTTGCCGACATGGGCCTGACCCGGCGCGACGCGCTCTGGCAGGTCAAGGCCATCCGTGGTCAGCGGCCCCTGCCTCTCTTCAACGATCCGATCGAGGGCGAGGGCATCCGCGAGGCGGCGGTGGACCTGCCCGCGATGCATCTCGGCGAGGAGGTCGTGGAGGATTACGTCGCCATGCGGCTTTCTCTTCGCGCCCATCCGATGGAGCTTCTGCGCCCCGCCCTGCCGGGCCTGACGCCGCATGTGGAACTGGCCACCGCGCGCCCGGACCGGGTTACGGTCTGCGGTCTCGTCATCACCCGCCAGCGGCCGGGCACGGCATCGGGCGTGATCTTCCTGACGCTCGAAGACGAAACCGGAGTCTGCAATGTCGTGGTCTGGCCCAAGGCCTACGAACGGTTCCGCCGCGCCGTCATGGGCGGACGGCTTCTGCGCGTCACGGGGCCTTTGCAGCGCGAGGGGATCGTGGTCCACCTGATTGCCTGGCAGATCGAGGATATCTCACATCATCTGAGCGAACTCGGCCATCCGATGGACGAGGCCATCGGGATCACTCAGCCGCAGGCCGACGACGCGCCGCGCAGGCCAAAACCGGTACGCACCGTGCGACACCCTCGGGAACAGGCCAAGGTGCTGTTCCCGAGCCGGGATTTCCACTGATATCCAAACCGGATCGCATGCGGCCGTCAGATGAGGCCGCGCAGCACCGGGTCGAGCGCCTCGGCCACTTCTGCATGCACGCGCGGGCCGGGCATCACGGCCGCCGCCGGTTCATCGAGAGGCGCGAAGTGCATTCCCGCCGTCCCCGCAGAAAGCGCGCCCCTGCTCGGCCGCACGCACAACAACTCAGTCGCGAAGGGGCGCACAGCCGCCACCATCCCTTCGTCGACCAGAAGCGGTTCCAGACCTAGCCCATCATGGTCCGCCTCGGCGATCTCAGGGCCTTCGACCCACAGAAGCACCGTCTTGCTTTCAACCTTCTGCAGCAGAAGCCGCATCCGCGACACCCAGGCCGACTTCAATTCCTCTTCCACGAGCGCGTACCTGTCGGGCGCACGCCATTTCAGTGCGGACAGCATGTGGCGCGTGAAATGGAACTCGGTGAAATCGACGTCGCAGAAGATCGACTTCATCAACGCCGAGGCGCGCAGGAACCGGTCGTTGCGCCGTGGATGGACGGCGTAGAACCGGTTCGACATGTTATGCGCCCCCATGAGCTGGATCACCGTCACACGCGCCTTGGAACAGGCATCGACGATCACGGGTTCACTGACGAAGACATCGGTGCCCGCGTTCATGTAGCCAAAGTTGACCACCGGAATTCCAAGCGTCCGCTCCACCAGCGCTGGATAGGGTTCTTCGACGAACTTGCCGTAGGTTTCGGTCCCGCCAAGCACTGCGGCGTAAGCGCCTTCAAGTTTGCGCCGGGGACCGCGGAACAACAGCTTGGACTGCCCATAGCGGCAGGGATAATAGTCCAGGGCGCATCCGCCCCCGTATACATAGGCCATTGCTTCCCACCTTCTTTTCGATTCACCCGGGAAACAGTCTGCCGCGCAAGCCTTGCCAAATGCCTAAGCGTCAAGGGCTCCGCCTGAACGCGCAACGCTTATGCCTTGCGCCCGGCGGAAAGCGGTGCCTATGGTCTTGCCCGAAAGACACGCGAGGTTCTGGCAATGGAAATCAAATCGGTCGGTATCGTCGGCGCGGGCCAGATGGGCAACGGCATCGCCCATGTATTCGCCCTCGCGGGGTTCGACGTTCTCATGACCGACATCAGCCAGGAGGCGCTCGACGCGGCGATGTCGCTCATCGAACGCAACCTGGACCGGCAGGTTTCGCGCGAGAAAATCAGCGAGGCCGAGAAGAATGAGGCGATTGGGCGTATCAAGACGACGCTCAAACTCGCCGACATCGGCAAGACCGACCTCGTGATCGAGGCCGCGACCGAGCGTGAAACGGTCAAGCAGGCGATATTCGAGGACCTGCTGCCGCATTTGAAGCCGACCACGATCCTGACGTCGAACACCTCGTCGATTTCGATCACCCGGCTGGCGAGCCGGACGGACCGCCCCGAGAAGTTCATGGGCTTCCATTTCATGAACCCGGTTCCGGTGATGCAACTCGTTGAACTTATTCGCGGTATCGCGACCGACGAGCCGACCTACAAGACGATGCTGCAGGTCGTCGAGAAACTAGGAAAGACGGCGGCGAGCGCGGAGGATTTCCCCGCGTTTATTGTTAACCGCATCCTCATGCCGATGATCAATGAAGCGGTCTATACGCTTTACGAGGGCGTAGGCTCTGTAAAGTCGATCGACGAAAGCCTCAAGCTTGGCGCGAACCATCCGATGGGCCCGCTTGAACTCGCGGATTTCATCGGTCTCGACACCTGTCTCGCGATCATGAACGTGCTGCATGAAGGGCTGGCGGACACAAAGTACCGCCCCTGTCCGCTTCTCACCAAATATGTCGAGGCTGGCTGGCTCGGTCGCAAGACCAGTCGGGGATTTTACGACTACCGCGGCGAGACGCCAGTTCCCACACGCTGACCCGTAGCTCTACTCGCCGGCGTCTTCGCGAAGGCTAAGCGTCGTCTGGCGCAGCCAGGCCAGCAAACCGCGCGGATCGCCTGACCATTTGCCAAGCACATCCTGCCCGATGGGATGCCCGATAACCGGGGCCTGCGGCTTGTAGAGCGACCGGTAAATTTCGTGCAGCAACAGGCCCTGCCGGAACGTGGCGGATATCTTGTCGGCGACATGATAAAGCCGCGTGTTCTGGCCGGGGAAATAGATCGGCAGGACCGTCGCGCCGGACCGCTGAACCATCTTTGCCGTGAACGGGTTCCACTCAGGCTCGATAGCGGGGCCGAAAAAGCCCTTGGTGGTCGCAACCTTGCCTGCGGGAAACAGGATGATCACGCCGCCCTCTTTCAGATGCGTCATACAAGTGTTGCGCATCTCGAGGCTCTGCTCGCGGGCGTTTTCCTCATGCGGGAATGGAACCGGAAGCATATGCTGCTCGATTTCCGGTATGCCTGTCAGGAGCGATCGGGTGAGGATCTTGTAGTCGGTGCGCACGCGGCCCACGAGTTCGCCCATAACGAGACCGTCAACGAGCCCGTGCGGGTGATTTGCCACCACGACGACCGGACCGGACTTGGGAATACGCGCGACCTGCTCTTCAGGCGTAAGGATGTCGATCCCCATCGTGGTGACCGCTTTTGTGAAGAACGGCTGGCCCTCGGGCACGCCGGTCCGTTCGAATTGCCGGATAAGGCGGATCAGGGGCAACTTGCCGGTCATCCATTCGATCGTGCGGATGGCTCCAGCTTTCACCGGGTTGGTGAACGTGCCGGCATAGGACAACCGGCGCATTTCGTAGGGCTTCAAAGCTGGCCGGTCGGACATCCGTTTGCGAACCCCCCGCGCCACCATGCCTGTGTTTTGCCCGTCCTGCAAAATAAGGCCATCCTCCGATACAGGTTCAAGCCGGCTCAGTAATCTTCCCCAAAGCGGTTGGCAACCAGAGCATCCAGCGCATCGGCAAGTTTCCGGGCTTCTGGCCCGCTTGTGCGAACGTCGATCGTGCTGCCGCGCGACGCGGCGAGCATCAGGAGACCCATGATGGAGTCGCCCGAGACACTCATGCCGTCGCGGCAGACTTCGGCGCTCGCGTCATGTGCTTCCACCACTTCCACGAACTTCGCCGAGGCCCGCGCATGCAGCCCCTTTTCATTGACAATCTTCAGCTTGAGTTCCGCTTCTGTGCCGTTGCTCATTTGCTGCCCTGCCCGGATCCGACGTAACAGTTGATGTATTTGCGGCCGGCGTCGAGCGCAGAAGCGGTGGCCTGCGGAACACTCAGATGCCGCGACTTCGCAAGCTTTATCAGCATCGGCAAGTTTGCGCCGTAAAGGATCTGGCGATCGTCTTCCGTACATGCACCCAGGCTCAGGTTGGATGGCGAGCCACCGAACATATCAGTCACGACGACGACACCGTCGCCGGTATCCACGGCATTCGCCGCATCGCGGATTTCATCCTGCTTTGCGGTGCGGTCGTGATTGTCCTCAATAGCAATGGCCCGCATGCCGGCTTGCTTGCCCACAACATGCTCGACCGCGGAGAGATACTCCCGCGCCAGTCCGCCATGTGCGACGATCACGATTCCGATCACGCCCTCTCACCACGCCTTGGGCTGATCGCCCCGCTGGCCCTTCGTTCGAGTTCCCGGTGCCTCTTAGACACCTGCCAACCCGCCTCTGCAAGCGATTTGGCCATCTTTTCCGCTACGGCAACAGAGCGGTGTTGCCCACCGGTGCATCCAAACCCTATGGCAAGATGACTCTTGCCTTCCTCGACATGGGCAGGAAGCAGCATCAAAAGTAAATCGCGCGTGCGTTCGAAAAATTCTGCGAAACGGGCATCGGCGGCGACGAACTCGGCGACTTCGGGCGCCTTTCCGTCCAGCGCGCGGAACCTTTCTTCCCAGTGCGGGTTCTTCAGAAACCGACAATCGAACATCATGTCGAGTCCGCGCGGCACACCTCGTTTGTAGGAAAACGAATGAACCGAAACCGCCATCTGCGGTGCGGCGTTCCTTCCGAACCAGCGCGCGATTTCTGCCTTGAGTTCGTGCGGCGAAAGATCCGTCGTGTCGATCAGGATTTCGGCGCGCATCCGAATCGGAACCAGAAGATCGATTTCGCCAGCGACTCCTTCCGCCGGCGTTTCGGCGCCCTTCATAGGGTGCCGGCGCCTCGTTTCGTTGAAGCGACGGACCAATTCCTCGGGGCTGCAGTCGAGGTAGAGAACCTCGAGCGCAAGCTCGGGCAACCGCGTCAGTCGATCAATGAACTCGATGAGTGCTGTAACCGAAAAATCCCGGTTGCGAACGTCAATGCCAAGCGCCAAGGGCCGCGCGATGGGCGGGCCGT
Organism: uncultured Rhodobacterales bacterium; assembly: GCA_965368915.1. Lineage (GTDB taxonomy): Bacteria > Pseudomonadota > Alphaproteobacteria > Rhodobacterales > Rhodobacteraceae > Albidovulum. The sequence goes on from CBDUOT010000009.1 coordinate 20,374, forward strand.
CGAGGAGCCGCGGGATAAGGCTGATCGGCAAATTGTCGATGACCTCGTAGCCCAGGTCTTCCAGCGCATGGATCGAAGTTGACCGGCCAGCCCCCGAGGGGCCGGTCACCAGCACGATACGCTGGCCAGTCCGTTGATCTTCCCCCGGTCGAGAGGCTTCCATCGTGTTCATTCAATCCGTTCGGCTTTTAGATATTGCAGAATTGTCGCGGGAAAATAGGCGCTCTCCACCCTGTGAAGAAGGGGCAATTCGACCCCGAGCACATTTTTCACCCGTCGGGGCGGTAAACGCTGCGTTTCTTCGTGTTCAAGATCGACGGCCAGAACGATGCTTGCGGAGTTCAGGTACTCCGCCGCGAGAATACCCACGCCGCGTGCTTCGATCTTGCCACGGATGTTGGCTGGCGGGCTCGCGATCAGAACGCCCTGTCGCACGGCCACATCGGTGCGGTCGTCGGACACGAGCATAGCGCCAAACGCCATGAGCTGCAGCGCAAGCCCTGACTTGCCGCTTCCCGCAGGGCCGAAAATCAATAGCCCACGGCCAGACAAGGAAACGCAGGTGGCATGCAGGCAAGCGGCGCTGGACGCACCCACGCTCACACTGGGAGGCCGACGACGAACCGGGCGCCCAGCGGCTCCGACGTTATGTCGGCATCGGTGGGCCGGATGTTCTCGGCCCAGATCACGCCGCCATGAGCCTCGACGATCTGCTTCGAGATCGCGAGTCCGAGGCCGGAGTGTTCACCGAACTGGCCTTCGGGGCGCTCGGAGTAGAATCGCTTGAAGATTTTGGTCAGCGCCTGATCCGGAATGCCGGGCCCCGTGTCCTCGACGACCACGAGAACGCGGTTCTCTCTCTTGCGCGCCCAGACCCGAACGGCATCCCCCTCGGAACAGAACGAGATGGCATTGGTGATCAAGTTCACGAACACCTGGGCGAGCCGACCTTCAAGACCCTGGATCACGATCGGCTCAGGCGGAAGATCCGAGATGAAGTCGACGCCTTTGGCCTTTGCCTCGGAACCCAAGTATTCGGTCAGGTTCCCGAGCATCTTCACCAGATTGAAGCTTTCCTCTTCCTCTTTCACCAGCTCGCTATCGAGCCGCGACGCATTCGAGATGTCGCTGACCAGCCGGTCGAGGCGGCGCACGTCGTGGTCAATGACGTTGAGAAGCTTGTCACGCTGGTCTTCGCGCTTGGCGACACGCAGCGTGCCGACGGCGGATCTTAGCGATGCCAGCGGATTCTTGATTTCATGCGCCACGTCGGCGGCGAACTGCTCGTTCGCCTCGATCCGTTCATAAAGCGCCGTCACCATGCCGCGCATCGCGCCCGACAGTCGCCCGATCTCGTCGGGCCGAGCAGTCAGGTCCGGAATGCGAACACGGTTGGGGCTCATCTTGCGGGCGTTCTTGTCGCGACCGAGTTCGGCCGCGGCAGCAAGATCTGAAAGCGGGTTGGCGATTGTGGACGCAAGAACAAGCGACAGGCCAATCGAGACAATGATCGCGATGACGAACATCTGCAGGACCTGTTCACGCTCCACCCTGACGAGTTGGTCGATTTCGCCCGCACTGGAGGTGACAACCACGACGCCAACCACGTTGTCGTCGTGCCGGATCGGCGTTGCCACGGTGAAGACTGCCTCACCGGAAACGTCGCGGGCCGTGCGGATCTGCGTCGCGCCACTCAGCGCGTCGGGCACGAGGTCTCGCGCCATGTCCTCCGTCGCGATCGGTGATTCCTGTGCGCTCTCGGGCGCGAGCAGACTCGCGATGCCTTCCCATACGGAATTCAGGATGTCGACGATAAGCGTTGAGCGGTGATCGCGCTCCAACCCGGCGACGCGTTCTGGCGCGGGCCTCTCGATGCCGAGGGTAGACATTATCAGCCGTTCTTTCGGATCGAAAAGAAACAGCTCGGCCCCCTGTGGCAGTTCGATCCCCAGCGCGGTGCGGCGCACGTCCAGACCGTCGCCCGCCGCGATATCGATCGGCCCGCCGTCCCGCGGCAATTGCGCCTCGAACACATTGGCGATGATCTGAACTTCGGAGACAAGCCCGCTTTCGCGCTGCAGCACGAGGCTGTCGCGGAACGGGTTGAGGTAAAGGACACCCGCAACAAGAACGATCATCGCCATCAGGTTGAAGGTGATGATTTTCCGCGCCAGCGGCGAGCGATTGAGTGATATGAATCCCCGACGTTCGCGTCCGGCTTTCAACTCGGATTCGACAAAACCTTCGGGCGCGGTCCAGTCCTCGCCAAGGACCACGTCCGCGCGGCGGGACTCAGTTCGATCGCGCAAGTCGATCCTCGACGCCAGCGTCATTCTTCGTTGTAACGATACCCGATACCATAGAGCGTTTCGATTGCGGAGAAGTCATCATCCACCGTCCGCATCTTTTTTCTCAGCCGCTTGATGTGGCTGTCGATAGTCCGGTCGTCCACGTAAACCTGATCGTCATAGGCCACGTCCATCAGCTGGTCGCGGCTTTTGACGAAACCGGGCCGCTGGGCAAGTGCCTGCAATAGCAGGAATTCGGTCACAGTCAGCGCAACGTCGCGCCCCCTCCATGAGACCGAATGGCGCAGCGGGTCCATTGTGAGCGACCCCCGCGTCATGATCTTGGTTTCCTCGGTCGTCGCGACCTCGCCCGACTCGATGGCTTCCTGCCGCCGAAGAAGCGCCCGGATGCGTTCAACCAGAAGTCGCTGGGAAAATGGTTTCTTGACGTAGTCGTCGGCACCCATGCGAAGGCCGAGCACCTCGTCGATCTCGTCGTCCTTGGACGTCAGAAAGATCACCGGCATCGAAGTCTTCTGGCGCAGGCGCTGAAGCAGTTCCATTCCGTCCATGCGGGGCATCTTGATGTCCAGCACAGCCATGTCCGGCAAACGCTTGTTGAAAGCGTCCAGTGCGGCCTGGCCGTCGTTGTAGGTTTCGACTTCGTATCCTTCCGCCTCAAGCGTCATCGACACGGACGTCAGGATGTTTCTGTCGTCATCGACCAGTGCAATCCTCGACATGTTTGCTATCCTCGTTCTGCTCTCGTCGCATTTCTCATTGTTTTCCCGGCATTCTCCAATTTCCGGAATGCATACGCAACCGATATGTTCGAATCGACGCTGCGGGCCGAATCATGAGGCGAGAAAATTGTGGCGGTTTGACCAATTTGCCTCACATTCGGCGATCGTCGCCAAAACATCGCCGCCTGATACGGGATGATTGCGCTAACCCCTTCATGGTGGCGCTAACCGCGACAACGCTTTCTATTCCATGCAAATAGCGACATGCTATAGCGGCCTTGAGGCCACGATTTGAAGGCCGGAACGCGCCCTAGAAATCATTGGGGTGTGCTCAGTGAAACCAGACAGAACCGCGACGCGGAAACGGGAGCCTGCAATGAAAGACGGACGCGTGAACCCCTCTCAACGGTTGGAACACCAGGGGATCGAGGGGCTGGGCTACGTCCACTACAACCAGCTCGAACCAGCTCTCGTCGAAGCCGCTCTCAAGCGCGGCGAGGGGACGCTTGGCAAGGGCGGCTCCCTTCTCGTCACGACCGGCAAACATACTGGCCGGTCGCCGAAAGACCGGTTCGTCGTCCGCACGCCTTCGGTCGAGGACTCGATCTGGTGGGAAAACAACGCGCCCATGGCCCCGGATGCCTTCGACCGGCTCCTTGAAGACATGCTGGCGCACATGAAGGGCCGCGACTACTTCGTGCAGGACCTCTTTGCCGGCGCCGATGCTGAACATCGCCTGGACGTGCGTGTTGTGACCGAGCTTGCTTGGCACGGACTTTTCATCCGCCACATGCTGCGCCGGCCCGAGCGGACAGAACTTGATGACTTCATCCCGGAATTCACGATCATCAACTGCCCGTCCTTCAAGGCAGACCCCGAACGCCACGGGTGCCGTTCGGATACGGCGATCGCACTCAACTTCGACAAGAAGCTGATCCTGATCGCGAACACCGCATACGCTGGCGAAAACAAGAAATCCGTCTTCGCAGTGTTGAACTACATCCTGCCCGGCAAGGGCGTGATGCCGATGCATTGCTCGGCGAACCATGCGATCAACGACCCGGACGACGCCGCGGTCTTCTTCGGCCTCTCGGGCACCGGCAAGACCACGCTTTCGGCCGACCCCTCGCGTACGCTGATCGGTGACGACGAACATGGCTGGTCCGAGAAGGGTGCCTTCAACTTCGAGGGCGGCTGCTACGCCAAGACCATTTCTCTTTCGCCGGAAGCCGAACCGGAGATTTACGCCACGACCGAGAAGTTCGCGACCGTGGTCGAGAACATGGTCTTCGATGCCGAAACGCTGGAACTCGACTTCGAGGATAACTCGCTTACCGACAACATGCGCTGTGCGTATCCGCTGCATTATATCTCAAACGCTTCGGAGACAGCGCTGGCTGGGCACCCGAAGAACGTCATCATGCTGACTTGCGACGCTTATGGTGTGCTGCCGCCGATCGCACGGCTGACCCCGGCGCAGGCGATGTATCACTTCCTGTCGGGCTTTACCTCGAAGACGCCGGGCACCGAAGTCGGCGTGACCGAACCGATCCCGACCTTCTCCACCTGCTTCGGTGCGCCCTTCATGCCGCGCCGGCCGGAAGTCTACGGCAAGCTCTTGCAGGAAAAGATTGCCCGTCACGGGGCGAACTGCTGGCTGGTCAACACTGGCTGGACCGGCGGTGCTTTCGGCACCGGATCGCGGATGCCGATCCGTGCAACGCGGGCACTTCTGACCGCCGCGCTCGATGGGTCGCTGAACGATGTTCAGTTCCGCAAGGACCCGAATTTCGGCTTTGAAGTTCCGGTCAGCGTCGCGGGTGTCGCCGACGTGCTCCTCGATCCGCGTCAGACTTGGGCGGATAGCGCTGCCTACGACGCGCAAGCGAAAAAGCTGGTGAACATGTTCGCCGACAACTTCGCGCAGTATGTGCCCTATATCGACGCTGAAGTGAAAGCGGCGGTGATCGGCTAACCATTTAAGGACGGGGGCGCGGCCCCCGTTCCCGCTTGGCGACTGCCCCCCAAGGGAGCGATCGCCAGAAAACAGTTCATACCATCAGCGCGCGTCGGACGAGGTTCAGCCCGGTAATGGCCAGGACCACGAGAGTCCAGCGCCGGAACCGCTTGGCATCCAGACGGTCCTGAACGGCAAAGCCCAACCAGAGCCCCCCCAGCGCAGGCAGTGTAAGTAGCGCTGACAGGGGCAAGGTCTGATGGTTGGCGACACCTGATCCCAAGTGCGCAACCAGCAGGATCGCCGATCCGATCATATATACGACGCCCTGCACCCTGACATTCTCGCGCTTCTCGACATCGAGCGAAATAAGAAGGGCGATGGTCGGCGGCCCCCACACCCCGGAAATGCCGCCGAAAAACCCACCCACGATCCCGGTCAGAATCTCGGCTCGGCCACGGTTGTCCGCGTGGAAACGAAGCTGCCATCCCGCGAGTTGGCTAAGCGCGAAAGCGACGATGGGCAGACCGAGCGCGGCCAGAAGCACCGCCTGAGGCATGATCGGCACCAGTTGCGCGGCGATCGCTATGACGATGCAGAGCGTCAAGAGCAGGCGCCGGTATTCCCTTGCCGTCGCGATCGCCGCCGACCAGCCCTGCCTCAGGGCCTGTGCAAGGTTGGTGGCAATCGTCGGAATGATAAGTGCGGCCAGCGCTTCTTGAGCCGGCAAGAAAGACGCAAGACCCGAGATCATGATCATCGGCATCGCGAACCCGACAGCACCCTTCACGACGCTCGCGAAGAGGGTGACGGCGACCGCCAGAGCAAGCACCGTGATATCGTGACCGAACATGGATGAACGCTCCTTCCGGACCGCTATAGCGGCTGCTGCAAGGGGCTGCATCCCCCAATCCACTCGGACATTTTCGTTCAGTGCTGGGCTGATGCGCGAATTATTATTGCGCTGCAACTGCAAAATAGCTAGGACAGTGCGACTGCAGAAAAGGAGCCTCTCATGCCACATGATGGAGCCGATATGCCCAACGCCGCGACCCTTCCCGACCTTCTGGCACTGACCGAAGCCGCGGTCGAACCGGTCGAGGCATTGCTGGCCGAGGCACGGTCGAACCTGCGCGCGAAGGTGGTGGACGGCGGCAAGGTTTCCGGCGCGGCGCTGGAGAGCCATCAATATGAGGCCCATGCACTTTCGTGGCTGGCCACTTACGTCGAGTCGCTGCGCCAACTGCGCGCTTGGGCTGGTCGGATCGACGAGGCCGGCAACTTTGGCGAGATGGAGGGCCTGATCCTTCAGATCGGTTTCGGTGAGTACCTCGCCCAGATCGCCGGCGGCATGCCGATGAGCCAAGGCGAGGTCGCGCGGCTGTCGGACCTCGGGCTGTCCTGGACGCCGGAAGGCGCTGCGGCGACTCTGATCGCGGGCGGCAACAGCCCGGCGGCCCGCACGCGCCTTGCCGCGCTCATGCGTGAAAATCATGGTCGGGCCACCTTCGGAACCACCGGCCTCGACGAAGACCTCGAAATGATCCGCGAGCAGTTCCGCCGCTATGCCGAGGATCGAGTCGTGCCGAGCGCCCACGACTGGCACCTGAAGGACGAGCTGATCCCGATGGAAATCATCGAGGAACTGGCGGAGCTTGGCGTCTTCGGCCTGACGATCCCGGAGGAGTTTGGGGGACTCGGCCTGTCCAAGGCGTCGATGGTCGTCGTGTCAGAGGAACTGTCGCGCGGCTACATCGGCGTCGGTTCGCTCGGCACGCGGTCTGAGATCGCGGCCGAACTGATCCTTTGCGGCGGCACGCCGGAGCAGAAGGCCCAATGGCTGCCGAAACTCGCGTCGGGCGAAATCCTTCCGACGGCGGTCTTCACCGAACCCAACACCGGCTCCGACCTCGGCAGCCTGCGCACCCGGGCCGTAAAGGCGGGCGAGGACTGGGAGATCACCGGCAACAAGACCTGGATCACCCACGCCGCGCGCACCCATGTGATGACGCTGCTGGCCCGGACCGACCCGGACACGACCGACTATCGTGGGCTGTCGATGTTCCTCGCCGAGAAGACGCCCGGTACGGACGAAGACCCCTTCCCCACGCCGGGCATGACCGGCGGTGAGATCGAGGTGCTCGGCTACCGCGGCATGAAGGAATACGAGCTTGGCTTCGACGGCTTCAAGGTGAAGCGCGAGAACCTGCTGGGCGGGGTCGAGGGGCAAGGCTTCAAGCAACTCATGCAGACCTTCGAGAGCGCCCGGATCCAGACCGCCGCCCGTGCTGTGGGCGTGGCGCAATCGGCGCTGGAAGTCGGCATGAAATACGCCGAAGACCGCAAGCAATTCGGCAAAAGCTTGATCGAGTTCCCGCGTGTGTCGGGCAAGCTCGCCATGATGGCGGTCGAGATCATGATCGCCAGGCAGCTGACCTATCATTCGGCCTGGCAGAAAGACCACGACAAGCGCTGCGATCTCGAAGCCGGGATGGCAAAGCTTCTGGGCGCCCGTGTGGCCTGGGCCTGTGCCGACAACGCGCTGCAGATCCACGGTGGCAACGGCTTTGCGCTCGAATATCAGATCAGCCGAATTCTCTGTGACGCGCGAATCCTCAACATCTTCGAGGGCGCGGCAGAGATTCAGGCGCAGGTCATCGCGCGGCGACTTCTCGACGGGGCGAATTGAAGCCAAGTCGACTGGTTGTTCGCCAAACTTAGGCAGGCAAGTCCGAACGGGGCTGCCGCCTTTCGCCGAAGCGCGGGTGCATGAGCCCCGCAACCGCGGACATCGCGGCAAGCCCCGCTGCGCAGGCGACGAACACTCCGGAAATCGGCGCGACGAGAAGGACGAGCCATGCCGCGCCCGGTGTGACTATGCCCGACACATCACGGAAGCTTGAGTAAACCGCCGACATCTCGGTGCGCTCCGCAGGCTTTACCGACATGAGGAACGGCAGCCCCCCGAACGTATCGAGCATCACCAGAAAGACGGAACCCGCAAAAAGTGCCGCAACGGCGATCGGCGGCCAGAACTGACCGAAGGCGGCCAGCGCAAAGCAGCCCGCGCAACTTGCGAAGGATATCTGGATCGCCCGCCGCAGCCCCCGGCGTTGCATCCAGCGCAAGATGAACGGCGAGGTGAACAGCAGAACGTTCGACAGCGTGAACGCCGCGCTCGCGATCCAGTCGCCAAGCCCGGTTTCGAGGCAAAAGATCGGTAGGTAGACGACGTAGACCCACCACCCTGCCGACCGAAGGACCGCGAAAAGCCAGCCCGCGATCAGCCGCGGCTGCCGGAAAAAGCGGTTGAGATACGCAAGCGGGTTCGGCGCCGGTGCGCGCGCTCGCGCGATGAGTTTTCCATTGCCGAGGCGCATGAACCAGAACGTGACGAGCAGCACCGCGGAGAAGCCCATTGCGACAAGGAATGGCAAAGGCTCCCAATACTTCCACATCAGCACACCGAGAACCGGTCCGACCGCCCAAGACGCCGCGCTGTAGAGCATCTTCAGCGTCTCGCCGCGCCCTAGCTCATGCCGGGCGATATAGTCCATCACATAGGCGTTCAGGCAAATGAAGATCGTGACCGTCGCGAGGCTGGACAGCAAGAGCGCAAGTGGCGTGAGCACGGGACCGCCGGCGATCGCGAGGCTTCCGGCGGCGGGGTAAAGCACAGCCCCGCAGGTATAAACCCAGCGCCGCGCCGCGAAACGGCTGAACCAGGGCATCATGAGGCCAGTGAAAAGCGACACACAGCCGATCAGGAAGTAGACGAGGCTGACCAGAGCCGCATCGCCGTCCAGCGCGCGATACATCACGAGCGGCCAGACGGAAACCAGGATGCCGCGAACGGACGCGTCGAGGCCGGTCAGGATGGCGAATCCCTTCACGCCCGGCACGGGCGCATGGCGCAGGAATTCGGGAATATTGCGGCTGAGCATCGGACCTCCTCCCTTCCCCTTTGCTCAGTGAAAAGTGATGCCGTCGCGACCATTTCCGACTTGGATGTCGCTTGCGCTCAAGTCGCCATGATTTGAGGGCTTGCCACGCGCGCTTGGCTTCGCTCTCTTTGGGCAATGAACCGCGTCTGCATCACTTTTATTTGGCTCGCGCTGTCTGCGTCGGTGGGTGCCTGCGCGGGCGACGAAACGCTTTCGAACTACGGCGCGCGCGAGGGCGTTTGGCGCTTGGTGGAGCTTGACGGCGCGGCATTCGGGCCGCGCGCGACGCTTGAGTTTCCGTCACCGGGCCGGATCGCTGGGGACGGCCCGTGCAACGCGTTCGGTGGAACGCAAGTCGCGCCCTATCCCTGGTTCAGCGCTGAGCGCCTGCTGTCCACGCGCCGTGCCTGTCCCGAACTTGAGGCTGAAAATGAGTACTTTCGCTCGCTGAGGGAAATGACGCTTGCCGAAGTGCAGGGCGACATCCTGATCCTGTCGAACACCGACGGGGGTGAGATGATCTTTCGAAGGGAACCGGCCGGTCAGCCCTGACGGGCGAGCATGTCCACGAAGCGCCGTCTCGCCTCCGGCAAGCCACGTCCGCGCAGGTCATGGGCGAGGCGGTGTTCAAGGAAGTAACCTGTCGTCTGCAAACCAGCGGCGATTTCAGGTCCGGTCGCCGGCCCCTGGCCCAGAAGGCAGATCGGCAAGGGCAGCAAACGGTCCGCCCACTCGCCCGCCGCGTCGCGCGAAACCGCGCGCCCTGTCTTGGGGCTGACATAAGCCAGGTCCTCGCGACTGCCAGTGACGGCGCAGGACGTGAGGTCCAGCCCGTAGCCCATCTCTTCCAGCAGCATGAGTTCCCATCGAAGATAGTCGAGAGGCCAGCCGGGCGCGGCGCCGAGTACGTCAAGAACAGCCATCGAGGCGGCATAGAGATCTGGATGCGGCTCACGCTCGGGAAGCGTGAAATGCAGGAGCGCACAGACCGAGTTGAGCCCGGCAAGAGCAAGGCGGTCCGACAGAAGCCCCGCGCGCGAGCGGATCGGTTCGACTGTGAACGTGCCGATGTGGTCTTCGAGCCGCGCCCGCCAGCTAAGGTCGAGCTGTGCGCCGGGTTGAAGGATCGGCGCGGTCTTTCGCGACGCGCCGCCGCGCACGACACCCGCATGGCGGCCGTGGCCAGCCGTGAAGACCTCGATGATCGCCGAGCTTTCGCCGTGCGTCCGAACGGCCAGAAGCGCACCCTGATCGCGCCAGTCCATCTGCCTTCCCAACTACCTCGGGCGAACTATCTCCGCCGACGCGGGGAAAGTCCATGTCGGCGCACTCGCTGTGTCTGGGCCGAAACCAAAGGCGGTCAGGTCGAAAGCCCATCTTCGTCGAGAAGCGTCCGGCCATCTCGGTTCTCGATCTCGATCACCCAGAGGTCGGGGTCGGTCCGACGCTGGCGCGCGGCAGCTTCATCCACGATGGCTTCCGTCCCTTCCGCGAGAACAACCCATGCGCGGGCGCCAGTCATGAGATCGAAGCTTCGCTGGAACAGGCGCGCGTTTCCGTCGAGTGTCGCCAGCTTCACGAGCACAGCGCCTGCCGTCGGATCACCCTTGGCCGTGACATAGGCCGGAATATGCGCGGCTTCGAGCCGCGCGATGTAGGCCCGGACCCAAAAGTCGGTGGCCAGTCGCGGCTCAGTCACCATCCCGGAACTCGAGACCCATTTCCGAATAGCGTTCTTTTTCGTCAAGCCAGTTCGGGCGCACCTTGACCTGCAGGAACAGATGGACGGGACGATCCAGGAACTCCATCAGTTCTGCGCGGGCGGCCTGACCGACGGCCTTGATCGTTTCGCCCTTGTGGCCAAGCACGATACCCTTGTGGCCGTCACGTGCCACGTAAACGATCTGGTCGATCCGGGCCGAACCGTCCTTGCGCTCTTCCCATTTCTCTGTCTCGACCGTGAGCTGATAAGGAAGCTCCTCATGGAGCCTGAGCGTCAGTTTCTCGCGCGTGATCTCGGCAGCGATCATCCTGAGCGGCAGGTCGGCGATCTGGTCCTCGGGATAGAACCAGGGCCCTTCAGGAAGTTCGGCGGCCAGCCATTCTTTCAGGTCATCGACGCCGTGCCCGCGCTCGGCGGAAATCAGGAAGGTCTTTTCGAAGGGAAAGGCATCGTTCAGCTTCTGCGTCGTCGCAAGAAGTGCCTCGGCCTTTACCCGGTCGATCTTGTTGATGGCGAGAGCAATGCGTTGTTTGTCGCTTGCGCGTTCCTTCAGCGATTCAAGAATTGCCTCGACACCCGGCGTCAGCCCACGATGCGCCTCGACCAGAAGCACAACGATGTCGGCGTCTGCAGCACCGCCCCACGCAGCCGCGACCATCGCCCGGTCGAGCCTGCGGCGCGGACGAAAAAGGCCCGGCGTATCGACGAACACGATCTGCGACTGCCCTGCCATCGCGATTCCGCGAATGCGGGTACGCGTCGTCTGCACCTTGTGCGTTACGATCGACACCTTCGCACCGACCATGCGGTTCAGCAGCGTCGACTTGCCCGCATTCGGCTCGCCGATCAGGGCAACGAACCCTGCGCGCGTGTTTTCCCCGGCCTCAGCCATCCGCCTTCTCCATCTTTGTCAGAAGCGCCCGCGCCGCTGCCTGTTCGGCCTGACGTTTCGCGCCGGCTTTCGCCCGCTCTGTCTCGCCCGTCTCAAGCCGCACCTCGACGGTGAAAATGGGCTGGTGGTCCGGCCCTTCGCGCCCGACCGCTTCGTATGTCGGCGGCGGAAGGCCGCGGGCCTGCGCCCATTCCTGAAGTGCGGTCTTTGCGTCGCGTGCATCTGCCTCGACCGCACCGATGCGATCACCCCAAAGCCTGAGGATCATCGCCCGTGCCGCCTCGAAACCGCCATCGAGATGGACTGCGGCAATCACCGCCTCCATCGCATCGCCCAGAAGCGCATCCTTGCGCCGTCCACCCGACATCATCTCGGATCGGCCGAGCTTCAGGACCTCCCCGAGATCGGTTTCCCGCGCAACGGCGGCGCAGGTCTCCTTCCTCACGAGCGCATTGAAACGCGGGGCGAGTTGGCCTTCGGACGCGCCCTTGTCGGCAGCCAGAAGCGCCTCGGCCATCACGAGACCTAGAACACGGTCACCGAGAAATTCGAGACGTTGGTTATCGGGCCGCGTCGACGTAGCGATCGAGGCATGGGTGACGGCGCGGGCCAGTAATTCGGGGCGGCGAAAGTCATGCCCGATCCGGGCCGCGAAGGCTTGCAGGTCGGCCGAGAGCTTCACTCCACCGCCTTGAAGAAACGGTCCCCCCGCCAGGTCCAGAAGAAGAAGAGCGAACGCCCGGCGGAAGAGAACATGATGCGATCGGCACGGCCAATGAGGTACTCGGCCGGAAGATAACCCACCCCGTTCGGCAGCGCGAAACGGCTGTCCTGGCTGTTGTCGCGATTGTCGCCGAGGAAGAAGTAATGACCCTCGGGAACAGTGTAGACCGGCGTATCATCAGCCGGCCCCTTGCGGATATCGAGGACGTCGTGCTTGACGCCGTTCGGCAGCGTCTCGATCTTGCGTTCCTTGAGGCATTGCCCGCCCCGGCCCACAGGATCGTTCGCGCATTGCGGGATGTTGCGTTGCGAGCCCTGAGGTTCCTTGGTTTCTTCGAAGAACCCGGCGTCTTCCTGCGGCACCGGCTTTCCGTTCAGCCACAGAACACCGTCCTGCATCTGCACCGTGTCGCCCGGCAAGCCGATCAGGCGCTTGATGAAATCCGATCCGTTCGCCGGATGCCTAAAGACGACGACATCGCCCCGTTCGGGTTCCGACGTAAAAAGCCTGCCCGTAATCGGGCACGCCGCGAATGGGCAGGAATACCTCGAGTAGCCGTACGCCATCTTGTTGACGAACAGGAAATCGCCGATCAGGAGCGTGTCCTTCATCGACCCGGAGGGTATCCAGAACGGCTGGTAGAACAGCGTCCGGAACACACCAGCGATAAGAAGTGCGTAGATGACCGTCTTGATCGTCTCGACGATCCCGTCCTTCGCCGTGCTCGACATTCTGCTCTCTGTCCCTGCTCTCGCCCTTGCCGCTACATGATCGCCCCGAACGGGGGAGTCAAGTTTCGCCGGGGTCTTGTATAGCTGTGATCGGTCGCGCCTCGATGACGACAAACGCCTGCGCCCAGGGGTGGTCGTCGGTCAGGGTCACGTGAACGACGGCTTCGTGTCCCGGCGGCGTCATCCGGGCGAGACGTTCGGCCGCCCAGCCGGTCAGGTGCATGACAGGCTGGCCGCTCTCGAGGTTCGAGACGGCCATGTCCTTCCACGCGATCCCCATCCGGAGCCCGGTTCCGAGAGCCTTGGAGCAGGCCTCTTTCGCCGCCCAGCGCTTGGCATAGGTCCCTGCGGTGTCCTTGCGCCGCTCAGCCTTGCGCTGTTCGACTTCGGTGAAGACCCGGTTACGGAAGCGGTCCCCGAACCGTTCGAGCGTCCCGGCGATCCGGTCGATATTTGCCAGATCCGTGCCGATTCCGAGGATCATCGCAGTGACTTCCTCGGATTCCCCATCGAGAAGATCTCGAAGGTGATCTTGCCGGTGTCCTGTTCGAGGTGGATGTAGGTAACCGTATCGACAAGGTAGCGGTCGTCGGTCATGTCGAGGCGCCGCATGTGGATCGCCATCTTGGCCGCCGGTCCAACGTTGCGCCCCCCGCGTGTTCCACCCCTGCCGCTGGAACTGGTGAAGTAGAAGTCGTCTGTCAGCGCAAGGGTCGCTTCGGTCAGGGAGACGATCTGGCACCGGGCGAAGCCGTCCTCGGCATCATATCGACCTAAGGGATAGGCGGCGATCATCATATGGAACCGCTTTTGCTCGGGTCCGCCGAGGTCCAGCAGGGCCACGACACCGCTGTCGGCGGATATCTCTCTGAAGTAGCGCCCCTTTGGCCGCGCGATGTTCTGGATCGAGGCGCGCTCGTCGCAGGGCGAGGTGGTGAAAGCAAGCGCCAGCGGAGCGTCGCGCCCCTCTTGTGCCGCGACAGGGGTGACCGGCAGAAGACCGGCCACGAGGAACGCCAGGGCCTGGATCGGTTCGACGGTCGGCCTCATGCACGCGCCTCGTCCATCAGGCGGCGCATCTCGGCGATGGCAGGCTTCAGCCCGATGAAGATCGCCTCACCCACAAGGAAATGTCCGATGTTCAGCTCGCGCACTTCGGGAAAGGCGGCGACCGGCGCGACCGTGTCGTAGGTCAGTCCGTGCCCCGCATGGACTTCGAGCCCGAGCGAATGGGCAAAGGTCGCCATATCGCGCAGGCGGGCGAGTTCCTCGTCGCGCTCCTTCAACCGCTCCTCGGCGTGGAAGTCGCAATATGCGCCGGTGTGCAGTTCCACCACCGCAGCGCCGATCCGGTGGGCGGCTTTGATCTGGGCGCGGTCAGCCGCGATGAAGATTGAAACGCGGCATCCAACCTCGGCCAGAGGCGCGATGAAGTGCGCAAGGCGGTTTTCGTCGCGCGCGACTTCCAAGCCGCCTTCCGTCGTTCTTTCTTCGCGCTTTTCGGGCACGATGCAGACGGCATGGGGACGGTGCCGCAGCGCGATCTTCTGCATCTCATCAGTCGCGGCCATCTCGAAGTTCAAGGGCACCGTGAGTGCCTCCATGAGCCGTTCGATGTCGCTGTCGGTGATATGCCGGCGGTCCTCGCGCAGATGGGCGGTGATGCCGTCGGCGCCGGCCTCTTCGGCGAGCTTCGCGGCCCGCACCGGATCGGGATAGGCCGAGCCACGCGCATTACGTACCGTCGCCACATGGTCGATGTTCACGCCAAGTCGCAGTTTCTCCACGGTCGGCTCCGTTCCTGTCTGTACTACCGGATCAACCTAGCCGCAGGTCCGCGAAGTGTGAACGGTCGAATCGTGACGAGTACAATCGGGGACTCAGCCCTGCTCGTGTCGTTCTTCGATGCGGGCATGAAGCCGGGCCTTCAGCTTCTCGAACCGTTCCTTGAGCTTCTTGCGCCGACGCTTCTGGTAGGCGGCGATTACCGGTTCGGACAGATAGTACGAGGCGACGCCGCAGATCAGACCGGGCAAGATACAGCCCACCAGATATGGCAGAAAAACGTCGGCGTAAAAGTTGTGAAGGTTGCCCCAATGCGCCGTCGCATCAGTGAACATCGCGAAAAAATTCTGCTTCAGATCCCGCCCCGCGCCGACAAACGTGCCGAATAGCGTGGCATGCTCGCGTTCATCGAATGTGCTGCCAAGGATCAGGTGGCCGGTCTTCAAAGACACGAAGGCGATCAGTGGGAACGTGACCGGATTGCCGACGAAGGTGGCTAGGAATGAGGCGAGGATATTTCCGCGGATGACGCGTGCAATGATGAACGCAGTCAGAAAGTGCAGCCCGAAGAAAGGCGTGAAGCTTGTGAACACCCCAACCGCAACGCCACGCGCAATGCGGTGCGGATCGTCCGGCAGGCGGCGCACCCGGTGCTTGACGTAGTGAAAGGCACGGGTCCAGCCCCCGCGGGGCCATAGAGCCTGCGCGAAGACCTGCAGATAAGACCGCGGATCACGCCTCTTGAAAACCAATACTCGTTCCCCTTCCGCCCATCAGGGCTTGCGGCCAAGATCGCGATACCGTTCGATCTGAGCCACGTCACTTTCTGCCTCAAGCGCGGTCAGCACCATGTGCAGATGTTCGGCATCCCTTATGTCTACTTCCACAATAAGACGGTAAAAATCCGGCTTTCGATCGACGAAAGTTAGATCGGAGATATTGGCCTTCTGTTCGCCTATCAAGGTGCAGATCCGGCCAAGCACGCCAGCGTCGTTGGCAATCGTCGTGTTAAAGCTGACGGTGTAGACCGGCGCGTGGCGCCCCGAATGCCAGTTCAGATCAACCCAGCGGCCCGGCTGATCTTCGAACTCTGCCAACGCCGGACAATCGATGGCATGCACCACCACACCCTGACCGCGGTATGTAATGCCGACAATCCGCTCGCCCGGAACAGGCTGGCAGCAATTGGCCCGGCGGAACGACTGGTCTGCGGTAAGCCCGATGACGGCGCGGCGGGCATCCACTTCCTCAACGGGTTGCTGAGTGGCAAGCTCTGGATAGATCGCCTCGATCACCTCTCTCGCCGTCAGCTCTGCACTACCGAGTCGAGCCAGAACCTCAGTCTCGTCGCCCAGACCGAGCGTCTTTGCCGCAGTTCTCAACGCCTTTTCGGTTGCCTTGCGGCCGATATGTTCGAACGCGACCCGGGCAAGTTCCTGGCCAAGTTTGACGAACCGTTCCCTGT
Source organism: uncultured Rhodobacterales bacterium (assembly GCA_965368915.1). Lineage (GTDB taxonomy): Bacteria > Pseudomonadota > Alphaproteobacteria > Rhodobacterales > Rhodobacteraceae > Albidovulum. The sequence goes on from CBDUOT010000009.1 coordinate 36,626, forward strand.
CCTCTTCGCGCAAGGAACGTCGGATCGCCGATTTCGCACGGCCGGTAACGACAATGTCGATCCAGGTGGCTTGCGGACGCTGCCCCGTTGCCGTGATGACCTCGACCGATTGCCCGTTCTTCAAGCGCGTCCAAAGCGGGACGCGAATGCCGTCGACCTTTGCGCCGACGCAGGAATTACCGATGCGTGTGTGAATCGAGTAGGCGAAATCAATGGGCGTCGCGCCCTTGGGCAACTGCACCACATCACCCTTGGGCGTGAAGCAGAAGACTTGGTCCGAGTACATTTCGAGCTTCACATTCTCGAGAAACTCGTCGTGGTCTTCGCCGTTGTCGAAACGTTCGGTCAGCGATGCGATCCACTTCGCCGGATCGACGGCAAAAGGGTTTCGGGCGCGTTCACCGTCGCGGTACGACCAATGCGCGGCGACGCCTGCTTCGGCGACCTCGTGCATCTGGCGGGTGCGGATCTGAATCTCCACGCGCTTGCCGTCGCGGCCAGATACTGTCGTGTGGATCGAGCGGTAGCCGTTCGATTTCGGCTGGCTGATATAGTCCTTGAAGCGCCCGGGAACCGCGCGCCAGCGGCGGTGGATCGCGCCAAGGATACGATAGCAGTCGGCTTCGCTCCGGCAGATGACGCGGAAACCGTAGATGTCGGACAGCCGCGAGAACGCAAGCTGTTTTTCCTGCATCTTGCGCCAGATCGAATAGGGCTTCTTGGCGCGTCCGAAGACGTCGGCATCGACCCCTTCCTTCTCAAGTTCGATGCGCAGATCGGCGGTGATCTTGTGGATCACGTCGCCGGTTTCTTTCTGAAGCGTGATGAAGCGACGAATGATCGAGGAGCGCGCCTCGGGGTTCAGCACCTTGAATGCGAGGTCTTCGAGCTCCTCGCGCATCCATTGCATACCCATCCGGCCTGCAAGCGGCGCGAAGATGTCCATCGTCTCGCGCGCTTTGCGGACCTGTTTTTCCATGGGCAACGACTTGATCGTGCGCATGTTATGCAGCCGGTCCGCGAGCTTGACGAGGATCACCCTGAGATCCTTCGACATCGCCATGAAAAGCTTGCGGAAGTTTTCCGACTGCTTGGTCTCGGTCGATGAAAGCTGGAGATTGGTAAGCTTGGTGACCCCGTCGACCAGTTCCGCGATCTCTGAGCCGAACTTGTCGGCTATTTCGACGTAGGTGGACTTGGTGTCTTCGATCGTGTCGTGCAGAAGCGCGGTGATGATCGTGGCGTCGTCCAGCCGCTGTTCGGTCAGGATCGCGGCGACGGCCGCGGGATGGGTAAAGTAATCCTCGCCCGAATGCCGTTTCTGACCTTCGTGCATGTGCCGGCCATAATCATAGGCCAGACGGATCAGATCAGCGTTTGCTCGAGGATTGTAGTTGCGAACCAGCGCGATCAGGTCTTCGACGTCGATCATTCCCGCGCCAGCGCCTCGGACATCGTCGGCCTTAGCCTTGCCCCTGGGCTTCCATCAAAGCCCTGAGCAGTTTCTCTTCGGACATGTCGTCCTCGGCCGGGCGATCGACTTCAGCCCCCATGAGAAGCGCCATCGCGTCCTCTTCGGGCTCGTCGACCTCGATTTGGGTCTGGTTGCTTTCGATCATCCGCTCGCGCAGGTCTCCGGACGCCTGGGTCTCATCAGCGATTTCACGAAGCGCGACGACAGGATTCTTGTCGTTGTCGCGGTCGATCGTCAGCGGTGCGCCAGACGCAATCTCACGCGCCCGATGCGATGCGAGCATCACAAGCTCGAACCGGTTCGGAACCTTGTCAACGCAATCTTCAACCGTCACGCGGGCCATATGAAAGCTCCAATCGACCTGGAAAAGTAGAGACCGCTATTTAGGCTCTCGCATCCCCCTTGACAAGCGATGATTCCCCTTCAAAGCGGGCAAATTGCCGCTTTCTCCGCCTCAGGCAGCTCCTCGACCATTTGCGCGACCGTCTTACCGGTCACGGGATGGCGCCAGTATGGGGCAATCTCGCCAAGGGGAATCAGTACGAATCCCCGATCCTGCAGGCGCGGGTGCGGCAAGATCAGGCGATCGGGGGCTTCGGTCCTTTGGCGCTCGGGCGACAGCCCCAGCCAGGCATTGAACGTGGCGCGATCCGGCAAGACCTCATCGCCAAGACAGAGAAGGTCGAGGTCGAGAGTCCGCGCGCCCCAGCGCTCTTTTCGTTCACGTCCGTGATCGCGCTCGATGGCGTGGAGCGCTTCCAGAAGCTCCGGCGCTGATAGCGCAGTGTCGACCAGAACGGCAGCATTCACGAAGTCCGGTCCCGACCCGGGCGGGAAGGCCGGTGTGCGAAAAAGCCTTGAAGCAGCTACAATACACCCGATTCGTGCATGGACATCGCGCATTGCGCGAACAATGATACGCTCAGAGATTCCTAGAGTTGATAGCGAATTGCCGCCCAGCGCGATTGCTGCTAACCTATCCTTTTGGACAGATACCCATTCCTGTGTCACTCTGTCTAATCCTACCACATAGGGGAAGAACGTCGGATCGCATCCAGTTTGTCCACCCAAACATTATGCGGATGTTCTGACGACGGAATATTGGAAGGAACAATTGATGTTCTACAAGGACGAACGGCTCGCGCTGTTCATTGATGGATCGAATCTGTATGCGGCAGCAAAGTCGCTTGGCTTCGACATCGACTACAAACTCCTCCGCCAGGAATTCGAGCGTCGGGGCAAACTGCTGCGCGCGTTCTACTACACGGCGCTGCTGGAAAACGACGACTACTCACCGATCCGACCACTCGTCGATTGGTTGCACTACAACGGCTTCTGCATGGTCACGAAGCCTGCGAAGGAATACACCGACAGCCAGGGTAGGCGGAAGGTGAAAGGCAACATGGACATCGAACTGACTGTCGATGCCATGGAGCTTGCGCCTAGGATCGATCATATCGTGCTCTTCTCGGGCGATGGCGATTTCAGGCCTCTGGTTGAAAGCCTTCAGCGCCAGGGCGTCCGCGTCTCAGTCGTCTCTACGATCCGGTCGCAGCCACCGATGATCGCCGATGAACTGCGCCGCCAAGCCGACAACTTTATCGAGCTGGATGCACTGCGTGAAGTGATTGGCCGCCCTCCTCGTGAACCGCGCATGGATCGCGCCGAGGAAACCGCCAGCGGCGAATGACCTTATCGATGTGCGAATGATACCCCGGCCGAAACTTAACGTTCGGCCGGGATAGTCTGGTTGTCGCCAGAGCCACCATCGAATAGTGTCCCGCCGCGATTGCCGAGGACCGCGATGACCAATTCACTGACCCTCTACCTCGCCGCCCCGCGAGGCTTCTGCGCCGGCGTCGACCGCGCCATCAAGATCGTCGAGATGGCGCTCGAGAAATGGGGGCCGCCGGTCTATGTACGCCACGAGATCGTGCACAACCGGTTCGTCGTGGACGGCCTGCGCGCAAAAGGCGCCGTCTTCGTCGAAGAACTTGACGAGTGCCCTCAGGATCGGCCGGTGATCTTTTCGGCCCACGGCGTGCCCAAGGCCATCCCGGCCGAGGCGACGCGGCGTGAGATGACCTTTGTCGATGCGACCTGCCCCTTGGTGTCCAAGGTTCACATCGAGGCCGAGCGTCACCACCAAAACGGCCTTCAGATGGTGATGATCGGTCACGCGGGGCACCCCGAAACGCTGGGCACGATGGGACAGCTTCCCGAAGGAGAGGTGGTCCTTGTGGAAACCGTCTCGGACGTCGCTCAGATCAATCCTCGCGATCCCGAGAAGTTGGCTTTCATCACCCAGACCACGCTGTCGGTCGACGATACTGCCGACATTGTCGCCGCGCTGAAGGCCCGCTTCCCCGCCATCGTGGGACCGCACAAGGAAGACATCTGCTATGCCACGACCAACCGACAGGAAGCCGTGAAGGCGATCGCTACGAAGATCGACGCTCTTCTGGTGATCGGGGCCCCGAATTCCTCGAACTCGAAACGGCTTGTAGAGGTTGGGCGCGCTGCGGGCTGTTCCTACGCCCAACTGGTCCAGCGGGCTACGGACATTGACTGGCGCGCGCTCGATGGTATCCGCGCCGTTGGCGTGACGGCGGGCGCGTCCGCACCCGAGGTACTCGTGAACGAGGTCATCGACGCCTTTCGGGACCGCTTCGACGTTACGGTCGAACTGGTCGAGACCGCAAAGGAAAACGTTGAATTCAAAGTGCCGCGCGTTCTTCGAGAACCGGCATGACGACGGATACGCGCACGATCGCGGTTTATGACGCGAAGGCGGCGGACTACGCCGACCGCTTTGCGGCAGATGCACCCGGTCGGCATCTCCTGACATTTTGCGACGCCCTCCCCCCCGCCGCGCGCGTGCTCGATCTGGGCTGCGGCCCCGGCAATGCGTCAGCCTTCCTGCGCGCGAAGGGCGCGGTGCCCGACCCGGTTGACGCTTCGACCGAGATGGTGGCGCTGGCGAACGCGCGCCACGAGATCGGTGCGCGCATCGCGACATTCGACCAAGTTGAAGGAACGGCCGCGTACGACGGCATCTGGGCGAACTTCTCGCTGCTCCATGCCCCCCGTGTCGACTTTCCACGTCATCTTGCAGCGCTGCATCGCGCTCTGAAACCCGGCGGCATATTTCATATCGGAATGAAGACCGGGACGGGCGAAGCGCGTGATAAGCTCGACAGGTTCTACACCTACTACACGCGCGAAGAGCTTCTGGCACACCTCGCCGACGCAGGCTTCACCGTCACCTCCATTACGGAGGGCGAAGAGGCCGGGCTTGCTGGCCCAGTTGAACCCTTCATCATCGTCCTCGCCCATGCCTGAGCTGTTTGCCTATACGGACGGCGCATGCTCCGGCAATCCGGGCCCCGGCGGCTGGGGCGTCCTGATGATCGCGCGCGAGGGCGAGACGGTCGTGCGGACGCGCGAACTGAATGGCGGAGAGGCCGATACAACCAACAACCGCATGGAACTGCTTGCGGCGATCTCAGCGCTCGAGGCGCTGTCGCGTCCGTCTACGATCACGGTCGTGACGGATTCGGCCTACGTCAAAAACGGCGTCAGCCAATGGATTCACGGCTGGAAGCGGAACGGCTGGAAGACGGCCGACAGGAAACCGGTCAAGAACGTCGATCTCTGGCAACGGCTCGACGAGGCGCGGGCGCGGCACAACGTGACATGGGAATGGATCAAGGGCCATGCCGGCCACCCCGAAAACGAGCGTGCCGACGAACTCGCGCGGGAAGGCATGAAGCCCTACAAGCCAAAAAAGAAGACATCCGATGACGCTGCTTGAGGTTCTCGACTACGCCTCTGTCATCATCTTCGCACTGACCGGCGCGCTGGTGGCGAGCCGGGCGCAGCTCGACATCGTGGGTTTCGCCTTTGTAGCGAGCCTGACCGCCGTAGGCGGCGGTACGGTGCGCGACGTGCTGTTGGACCGCAACCCGATCTTCTGGGTGGCCGAGCCCACGTTCATCGCCGTCGCGGTGGTGGCGGCGATCCTTGTTTTCTTCACCGCGCATCTCTTCGAAAGCCGCTTGAGGGTACTAACCTGGCTCGACGCCTGCGCCCTGTCGGTCGCGGTTCCCGCGGGCACCGGCGTCGCGCTGGCGCTTGGCCAGCATTGGGCGGTCGTTCTGCTTATGGGCGTCGCGACGGGGTGTTTCGGTGGTCTCATGCGCGATGTCGTGTGCAACGAGGTGCCGCTGGTCCTGAAGCAGGGCGAGCTCTATGTCACCGCCGCGTTCGCAGGCGCCGCGGGCGCGCTTATTGCAACTCAGGCGTTGCCCGTTGGCCCTGCGCTCATCGTGTGCGCTGGCGTGACGTTTACGTTGCGGGCAGGAAGCCTGATTTTCGGGTGGCGCCTGCCCGTCTACAAGTCTCGCCCGCCGCGCACTTAGCGGCGCTTGGACCCGTAGGTCTGCCACAGCCAGATCAGCGCCATCGCACCGAGTACTGCCCCGACGAAGCCGCCGAGCCAGCCCGAGACCGTTAGAATAAAGCGCAGCACGAGTCCGCCGACAATCGCGCCAAGCACCCCGACCGCAATGGTTGTCACGAGATCAGCCTCGACCCCCATCAGCCGCGTGGCGATGAATCCCGCCGCAGCGCCGATGATGATCAGCCAGATAATAATCATACCCTGCCTCCTCTGAAACTTAGTATGAGGCAGGTAGGGTGCCGTGTGAATGCTCAGTCCAGTCGGCCCGGCAAATCGAGGCCCTTCAGGACTTCGTGCGCCGGCATGGCCTTCTTGCCTTCACGCTGTGCCTCGGTAATCTCGACTGCCCCCGCTCCACAGGCGATGGTGAATCCACCGAGCACTTCGCCCGGTGCGCCCTGACCGTCCGTGCGGCGCGAACGGAGAAGCTTCACGCGTTCGCCCGCAATTTCGCACCACGCACCTGGAAACGGCGAGAGACCTCGGATTTTTCGGTCAACGTCTTCGGCGGGCTTCGTCCAGTCGATCCGCGCTTCGGCCTTGTCAATCTTCTGGGCGTAGGTCACGCCATCTTCGGGCTGCGGGACGGGCGTGAGCGTACCGAGTCTGCCAAGCGCCTCCACAACAAGACGCGCGCCCATCGCCGACAGCCTGTCGTGCAAGTCGGCCGTCGTCTCCTCTGCCCCGATCTTGGTACGTTCGGACAACAGCACCGGGCCGGTATCCAACCCCGCCTCCATCTGCATGATTGCGACGCCGGTTTCCGCGTCGCCCGCCATGATCGCGCGGTGGATGGGGGCGGCACCACGCCAGCGCGGCAGGAGCGATGCGTGAATGTTCAGACACCCCTTCGCCGGTGCATCGAGAATCGCTTGCGGCAGAATCAGCCCATAGGCGACGACGACCGCGACATCGGCATTCAAAGCCGCGAATGCCGCCTGTTCTTCCTCGCCCTTGAGGCTGACAGGATGGCGGACCGGCAAGCCCAGGGCTTCGGCTTTTGCCTGAACCGGGCTCGGCCGGTCCCTTTTACCCCGGCCCGCTGGACGCGGCGGTTGTGTGTAGACACAAACCACATCATGCGCCGCCTGCAGCGCCTCAAGCGCCGGGACAGAGAAATCCGGCGTGCCCATGAAGATTACCCTCATGCGCGTTTCCCCAACTTTTCGGCCTTGGCGACCAGCATCTTCCGTCTGAGCGGTGAAAGATGGTCGACGAACATCTTGCCGTTCAGGTGGTCGATCTGGTGCTGAACCGAAGTCGCCCAAATGCCGACGAAGTCCTTGTCTTCGACCTCGCCTTCTTCGTTCAGGAATCGGACCGTCACCGCACGCGGCCGTTCGATCAGCGCATGCACGCCGGGCAGGTTGGGGCTCGCCTCGTCATGCTTTCGCATCTGGACAGAGGCGTGAAGGATCTCGGGGTTGGCCATCTTCACGGCCTGCCCGCGCTTATCCGAGCAATCCACGACCGCGAGACGCATCATGATTCCGATCTGCGGCGCGGCGAGTCCATAACCCGGCATCGCGTCCATCGTTTCGACCATGTCATCCCAGATCATCCGCACCGTCTCGTTCACGGTGGCGACCGGCTCGGCCGGCGTCCTCAGGCGCTTGTCGGGATAGGGAACGAAAGGCCGGACGGTCAAGCGCGGGCCCGCTCGCGCTTGAGCTTCTGCATCTTGCGGGTGATCAACTGGCGCTTCAACGGCGTGAGGTAGTCGATGAAGAGCTTACCGTTGAGGTGGTCGATCTCGTGCTGGACACAGGTCGCCCAAAGGCCATCGAAATGTTCTTCCTGCGTCGAGCCGTCGAGACTCAGCCAGCGCACCTTGACCTCGGCGGGCCGCGTGACATCGGCATACTGTTCGGGGATCGACAGGCAACCTTCCTCGTAGGTGTTCTGCTCATCCGATGACCACGTGACCTCGGGGTTCATCAGCACCATCGGGCGTGGCTCGGCCTCTGGGTCCTTGATGCAGTCCATGACCAAAATGCGCTGCATGAGTCCGACCTGCGGCCCCGCAAGCCCGACGCCCGGTGCGTCGTACATGGTTTCCAGCATGTCTTCGGCGGCCGCGCGCAGTTCATCCGTGATGTCGGTCACGGGGGCACAGCGCGTCTTCAGGCGCGGGTCGGGATGGATCAGGATCGGGCGTATCGTCATGCGCACGATTTAGGCGATGGCGCGGGCGCGTGCAATGGCAGCCCCCCTTGCACCTGCCCCATCGATGGCTAACCTGCGCGCCGAACGGAGGGACAAGTATGAATTTTGACGAGATCATCGACTTTCGCGGTCAGCATTCGTCCAAGTGGGACATGATGCAAAAGACCCTCGGCGTATCGCCCAAGGACGGATTGGCGATGTGGGTCGCCGACATGGACTTTCGTCCGCCGCAGGTCATGATCGACACCGTCAAGCGTTTGGCGGACAACGCGGTTTTCACCTATTTCGGCAATCCCGACGAATACAATGCGTCGATCCAGTGGTGGATGAAGAACCGCCACGGTTGGGACGTGGATGCGGATGCGATTTTCACCACCCACGGTCTCGTCAATGCGGTATCGCTCTGCCTCGAATGCTTTACCAAGCCCGGTGACGGCGTCGTCATCTTCACGCCGGTCTACCACGCTTTCGCCCGCGTGATCCGCGCGAACGACCGGCAACTTGTAGAGTGCCCTCTCGCGATCCGCGACGAGGTTTACCAGATGGATTTCGAGGCCTGGGACGCGCAAATGACCGGGTCGGAGAAAATGGCGATCCTCTGTTCGCCGCACAATCCCGGTGGGCGCGTCTGGACGCGGGAGGAGCTGCAGGGCATCGCCGATTTCGCCAAGCGACACGACCTGATCCTGATATCCGACGAAATCCACCATGACATCGTGTTTCCCGACCAGAAGCACATCGCGATGCCCCTCGTCGATCCCTCCATCGCCGACAGGCTCATCATGCTTACGGCGACCTCGAAAACGTTCAACGTTGCCGGGATGCATTGCGGCAACGCCATCATCCATGACGAAAAGCTGCGCGCGGCGTTCGCCAAGCGCATGCAGCAGCTCTCGATCTCGCCCAATTCGATGTCGATGCACATGACGCCGGCGCTCTATTCGCCCGAGGGCGCTGATTGGGTTGACGGACTTGCGGCGTACCTCGACGCCAATCACCGTCATTTCCTGGAACGTATCAACACCATTCCCGGCCTGAGGATGATGCCGATGCAGGGCACATACCTCGCCTGGGTCGACTTTTCCGGCACCGGGATGGAGCGCGAGGAATTCTCGGCCCGCGTAGCGAACGATGCGAAGATCGCGGCCAGCCCCGGTCCGGTCTTCGGCAAAGGAGGCGAGACCTATCTGCGCTTCAATCTCGCGATGCCGAGGTCGCGGATCGACGACGCCGCCGAGCGGATGCAGAAGGCGTTCGGCGACCTGCAGTGATCGGACGAATGCGCGATCAGACTACGTACGCGGCAGATAACCGCGCGGGGCTTCGTCCTCGCGCGCGTAGTCGAGCGCGGGCCGTTCGCGCGCCTCGGTCGATCGCTTCATGGTGCAGATAAGCTCACCACTCTCGACTCCCGAGGCCATGATCAGCGACTGGTAGAGGTGACGCGGTCCATCATAGATATCGACAAGGCCCCTCAGATGCTCGACCTGATCGGCGTCGAGCGCGAAGCCCGTCTCCCAGAATCGCAGAATGGGATAGACATCGTCGCCCGCGTGCACACAAAGCCGCGAACGCCGACGCATCTCGCGTTTGCGCGCTTCTTCGAGCCCTGCGCGGACCTCTTTCGGCAGATAGTCTGTCATCGCACCTTCCCCCAGCCAAACAAGCATGAACCTTTTGCCGCCAAAATCAAGCCCTTGCGCGGGCTGGCTCGCGACTCTGCGCCATTTCCTGCGCTGAATGCACTGCAGCAGTAATAGCGAAGAAGCGTCTCCCATATCGGACTTATGTGCGCTGACGCAGAGTCGCTTCGCTTCCATGCCGGTTTCCGTGATGGCCTTGGCCTCATAAGTCTTGTGCCGAACGAATGGAAAGGAGCGCTCTGGATGGGCAAACTCATCGACGGAAAATGGTCGACCCAAGGCTATGACACCGCCTCGACCGGCGGTGCGTTCCGCCGGAGCGAGGCGTCCTTTCGGAACTGGATCACACCGGACGGCGCACCCGGACCTTCTGGAACTGGCGGGTTTCCCGCCGAGGCGGGGCGCTACCATCTGTATGTGTCCTACGCCTGTCCCTGGGCACACCGCACACTCGTCTTTCGGGCAATCAAGGGCCTTGAGGATCTGATCACAGTCTCGGTGGTTCATCCCGACATGCTGGACGACGGATGGACGTTCCGGACCGACTTCCCCGGCGCGACCGGCGACACTCTGCACGGCGAAGACTTTTTGCGCGATGTCTATCTACGCGCTGAGCCGAATATGACCGGCCGCGTCACAGTGCCCGTCCTGTGGGACAAGGTGCAGAACACGATCGTCTCGAACGAAAGCTCAGAGATCATCCGCATGTTCAACTCGGCCTTCGATGGCGTGACCGGCAACACCCAGGACTACTGGCCCGAAGATCTTCGCGAGAAGATCGAAGTCGTGAACGCGCGCGTCTACGACACGGTCAACAACGGCGTCTACAAGGCGGGTTTCGCGACGCGACAAGGCCCTTACGAAGACGCCGTGGGGGCGCTTTTCGATTCGCTCGACTGGTTGGAGGATCGGCTGTCCCGGCAGCGTTGGCTTATGGGGGATCGGTTAACGGAAGCGGATTGGCGGCTTTTCACGACGCTCGTGCGCTTCGACAGCGTCTATCACTTGCATTTCAAGTGCAATCGACGGCGGCTGATCGATTACGACAATCTTTGGGAGTACACGCGCGACTTGTATCAGCAGGCCGGCGTTGCCGCGACGGTGCGCATGGACCATATCGTACGCCACTACCACTACAGTCACGAAACCATTAATCCGAACCGGATCATCCCGATCAATCCGATCCTCGATTTCAACGCACCTCACGCGCGCGGCTGACTCTCAGCCTGCGCTGCCGTAGTGCTCGACCACTGCGGCAAGATCTTCTGGCGGGGTTGCGCTCGGCAGGAATGCGCAGGCATTGGGGATGTGCTGGAAAATGGACCCGTCCGAGAAGAAGCTGGTATTGGTCACGAAAACGACCCGAGCGGACGGGTGGCGGTAGCTTGCGTAGTCAGCCACCGCGATGGCGCTTCCCTCCTCGAGAACGAGGTCGAGCACGATGACCTCGGCGGATTGCGCCTCGAGGAACGCAACGGCCTCTGCTTGGCCGCGCGCGATGTGAACTTCAGCCGAAAACCTCTCGAGATGGCGTTTCCAGAGCCACCCGAGGTTGGGATCGCTTTCCACGATCAGAACGCGCATGGCTTTCCTCGCCTACCGCCGAGCCTCCCTGTCAGGCCCTTTTGACATTCTTTGTTAGAGGATCGTGAACAATGCTTAACCAAGTGTTAACGCCTAGTCACGCGCCAGCGGGAAACCGCGCATTGCCGCCCACGTCCAGTGCGCTAGAGTTAGCTTCGAAAGTCAGGAGTTGTCCATGCGCATTGCAGCCCTCGCCCTCGCCTTCACGATGTCCAGCCAAGCCGCCCTTGGTTGTGGAGGAAACTTCGGTTCCTTCGTGTCCGAGCTGAAATCCGAAGCGATCTCGCGCGGCCATTCTCGCGACCGCGTCGACGCGTTCTTTGCGGGTGTGCGCCAGGACAGCCGCGTTTTGAAAGCCGACCGGTCGCAAGGGGTATTTCAGAAGAGCTTCATCGACTTTTCGCGCGCGGTCATCAGCAAGAACCGGATCGTGAACGGCCAGCGGAACGCGAAGCGCTATGCAAACGTGTTCCAGCGCATTGCGCGTGATTACGGCGTGTCGCCGGGTGTGCTGCTGGCGTTCTGGGCGCTCGAGACCGACTACGGCGCGGTGCAGGGCGACTTCAATACGCTGAATGCGCTCGTCACATTGTCCCACGACTGCCGCAGACCGTCGCTTTTCCGGCCTCAGGTATTTGCGGCGCTGGAACTCTACGAACGCGGCGATTTCGACCCGGCGCGGACCAAGGGCGCCTGGGCCGGAGAGATCGGGATGGTTCAGATGCTGCCCGAAGACATCCTGCGGAACGGCGTGGATGGGGATGGCGACGGCAAGGTCAGCCTCAAGACTTCGCCACCGGATGCTCTGATGAGCGGTGCGCGCATGCTCCGCGGTCTCGGCTGGAGACCGGGCGAGCCTTGGATGCAAGAAATTGTCGTACCCGACAGTCTCGACTGGACCAAGACGGGCCTGCAAACACAACTGCCAGTCTCCGAATGGGCACGGATGGGCGTTAAGGGAAGGTCCGAAGGGCTTGCGAACGGTCTAAGGGGTTCGGTCCTGTTGCCGATGGGCAGGAAGGGCCCTGCCTTCATGGCCTACCCGAATTTCCGCGTCTACTTCGAGTGGAACAAGAGCTTCGTCTACGTGACGACCGCCGCCTACTTCGCCACTCGGCTACAGGGCGCGCCTGTCTTCAATGCGGGCAATCCTGAACCCGGACTATCGCCCGGCCAGATGAAGACATTGCAGCAAAAGCTTCAGGCGCGCGGGCATGACGTTGGCGGTGTAGACGGCATCCTCGGCGAAAAAACCCGGGAGGCCGTCCAGAGAGAACAGGCCCGGCTGGGCCTTCCTGCGGACGCATGGCCGACGCGCGCACTATTGTCCAAGCTCTGAGGACTCCATTTCGCCAACTGTCTGGTCGGCCGCACCGAGCGGGCGGCAACGTCGCCTCAGCACGTCAGCGACAGGACGTCGGCGACGATGCCGGCCTTGCAGACCTTGGCGCCTTGAGCGTGACCCGGTTCGATTCCCGCAATGGCGAGAAGCAGGAAAAGGGCGGTGATGGAAAGAGCTTCGCGCATCGGTAAACCTCGTATCTTTGTTCACCTCCCGTTCTAGGCATTAACCATTAATGAGGCGTTACGCTTGCGCGCGGTGCCAGCGTGAAAGGGGCCAATCATTCTGCAGATGCGAAAGGATGCTTGCGCAGCATCGCGCAATATTCTATCCGAACGCGGACACACAACGAAACTTCATTGCGAAGGAGCGAAGATGAGCTTCCGACTGCAGCCTGCCGCACCCGCCCGCCTTAACCGCTGTCAGCTCTTTGGCCCGGGTTCCCGGCCTCAGATTTTTGAGAAGATGGCGGGCTCGGCAGCGGACGTGATCAACCTCGACCTTGAGGATTCGGTTGCGCCGGACGACAAGCCCGAGGCACGGAAGAACATCATTCAGGCGATTGGCGATGTAGACTGGGGTGACAAGTACCTCTCCGTCCGGATCAATGGCCTCGATACGCCTTACTGGTATCGCGACGTGGTCGACCTGCTCGAACAGGCGGGCGAACGGCTGGACCAGATCATGATTCCCAAGGTCGGCTGCGCCGCGGATGTCTACGCGGTCGATGCGCTGGTGACAGCGATCGAAACGGCAAAGGGGCGCAAGAAGCCCATTTCTTTGGAGGTCATCATCGAATCCGCCGCCGGCATCGCGCATGTCGAGGACATCGCAGCCTCTTCGCCAAGGCTTCAGGCCATGAGCCTCGGGGCAGCCGACTTTGCCGCCTCGATGGGTATGCAGACCACGGGCATCGGCGGTACGCAGGAAAACTACTACATGCTCCACGAGGGCCGGAAGCACTGGTCCGACCCTTGGCATTGGGCGCAAACTGTCATCGTCGCCGCTTGCCGCACCCACGGCGTTCTGCCCGTTGACGGCCCGTTCGGCGACTTCTCGGACGACGAAGGCTTCCGCGCGCAGGCGCGCCGTTCGGCGACGCTCGGCATGGTCGGCAAATGGGCGATCCATCCGAAACAGGTGGCGCTCTCGAACGAGGTCTTCTCTCCGTCCGAGGAACAGGTGACCGAGGCGCGCGAGATCCTTGCCGCTATGGAGAAGGCAAAGGCAGAAGGCGCGGGCGCAACGGTCTACAAGGGTCGGCTGGTCGATATTGCGTCGATCAGACAGGCCGAGGTCATTGTCCGGCAGTCGGAGATGATCGGGGGCTGAGCGCTCAGGCCGCCGCCGGCAGGCGTGGGCGCGAGCGGAACAGGATCATCAGAACGATGCCAAGGTTCAGTACGTTCCAGGCAATGCCATTGACGAACGCCATCTGGTAGGACCCGGTCAGGTCGTAGATCCATCCCGACATCCAGCCGCCAAGCGCCATTCCGACAATCGTGGCCATCATAACGAATCCGACCCTCGCGCCCGCCTCCTTCGCCGGCAGATATTCGCGCACGATGACTGCGTAGGACGGCACGATGCCTCCCTGCGAAAGCCCGAAGATCAGGCTCACCACGTAGAGCGAGGCTAGACCCGCCGACGGTAGGTAGAGGGCCAGCGCCAGCATTTGCAGCGCCGACCCGATCAACAACGTACGAATTCCGCCGAGCACATCGGCCAGAAGACCGGACGCGATCCGCGAGGCGACCCCGCCCATAAGCATCAAAGACAGCATCTCGGCCCCGATGGACTGCCCAAAGCCGAGGTCGACGCAATAGGCGACGATATGGACCTGCGGCATGGACATCGCAACACAGCAGCCAACACCGGCCAGCGCGAGAAGCCATTGAAGAGTGCGCGGCGACAACCCCGTCGTCGCGGCACGCTCTGCCGCGATGCGCGTGGTCTGGGCAGACATCGCCTCTGGCAATCCACGCCGAAGAAGCAGCGATAGCGGAATGACGACCGCCAGCGTCAGAACCGCCAACAGCAGGTAAACCGCTCGCCAGCCGTCATCCTCCAGAACGCCGGAAAGCGCGAGCGGCCAGATCGCACCGGACAAATAGTTGCTGCTAGCCACCAAAGCCACGGCGATCCCGCGCCGCTTCAGGAACCACTGCGACACGTCTGCAATCAGCGGACCAAAGCTCGCCGCCGAGCCGAAACCGATCAGGAAATGCGCCGCCGTCAGCAGCGAAACCGAGCCGCTCGCCGCCGCCAGAGAGTACCCGGCCGCAATCACAAGCGCGGCGCCGATCAGCGATGCGGTCATCCCGAACCGGTCGACCGCCCGGCCGATCTGAAAGTTGCCAAGCGCGAAGCCGACCATCGTAACGGTGTAGGGGAGCGATGCACCGGCGCGGTCGATCCCGAACTCTGCCTGAAGGGCCGGCAGGATCAGAATGACGGCCCACATCCCGACATTGCCCACCACACCGACGAGAAGCGAAATCCCAAGACGGATCCAGGACGCGCGGCTGTCGAGGGCAATCGGGTCATGCATGGCGCTGCCGACGCTAGGCCCGCCCCGGAAGCTTGTCCATCGCCCTTCGTGCAGAGTTGCATTGCCCTGCCGCTGCCGTCATATAAAGCCGTGACCGTTGGAGAGAGCGCGATGAACTACCTCGAATTCGAAAAGCCGCTAGCCGAAATCGAAGGCAAGGCTGAAGAACTGCGCGCGCTCGCCCGCAAGAACGAGGGCATGGACGTCTCGAAGGAAGCCTCCGCGCTCGACAAGAAGGCGGCGGACCTGCTTCGGGATCTCTACAAGAACCTTGATCCATGGCGCAAATGCCAGGTCGCACGACACCCCGACCGGCCGCACTGCAAGGACTACATCGATACGCTCTTCACGGAGTACACGTCGCTCGCCGGTGACCGCAACTTCGCCGAAGACCAGGCGGTCATGGGCGGGCTCGCCCGGTTCGAAGACCAGCCCGTCATGGTGATTGGCCAGGAAAAGGGCTCTGACACCAAGACGCGGATCGAACGGAATTTCGGAATGGCCCGGCCCGAGGGTTACCGGAAGGCCATCCGACTGATGGACCTCGCCCACCGCTTCCAGCTGCCGGTCATCACGCTGGTCGACACGCCGGGCGCTTACCCTGGGAAAGGCGCCGAGGAGCGTGGACAGTCCGAAGCCATCGCCCGGTCAACCGAAAAATGTCTTCAGATCGGCGTGCCGCTGATCTCCGTCGTGATTGGCGAGGGCGGGTCAGGCGGAGCGGTGGCGCTGGCCACGGCCAACCGGGTCGCGATGCTCCAGCATTCGATCTATTCCGTGATAACGCCCGAGGGCTGCGCCTCGATCCTTTGGAAAGACGCCGAACGGATGCGCGAAGCGGCGAACGCGCTTCGGCTGACTGCTCAGGATCTGCTGAAACTCGGAGTCATCGACCGGATCATCGACGAACCGCTCGGCGGAGCGCAACGGAAGCGCGACGAAGCCATCGCCAGCGTCGGCAAGGCGATCAGCGTCATGCTCAAGGAACTGTCCGGCAAGAAGCCCGCGGACCTGATCAAGGACCG
>CBDUOT010000010.1:0-52789 GCA_965368915.1 uncultured Rhodobacterales bacterium
GCCGTCGTCGCCGCGGCAAAGACGACCGCCGCCGCGAAGTTCCACAGCCTACCGAAAACGATCCATCGGTAGACGTAGGGCAGACCGTTCAAAAAGATGCCGAGCGAACAGATCGTCGGCAACTGGCCGAACAGGTGGACCGTTTCGGATATCGATGACGACAGCACCAGAGCGATCGCGGCGAACCCTGCAGCCCGGGGTGCCACCCAAAGAAGCGCGAAGCGATAGACGCCCACTGTCAGAAGCAGAAGCCCGCAGAGTTGCACCAGCACGAACGCGGCCCTGAGCGGGACAAAATGCATGAGAGTCGCGATCGCCATGTGCGACCCCGGAGGATAGGACGTCGTTGCAAAGCCCGTGTACCAGCGTGGCTCCCACGGATCGAACCAGCTGCGGTGATAGTGATCACCGAAGAACATGTGGATGAACGCGTCGTAGGTATTTCCGTGTGTGAACGGCAAAAGCCCGCCGTGAAACAGGACGACGGCTGCCAGCGCGACGAGCAGCAACCGCAGGCCTTCGCTTTCCTCGGCACTGTGGGCCGCGGATGTCCTGTGCTTACCGATCATCAGATTGGGTTCCGGATCTCGAGCGGGCCGCGCGCGCACGCGTCAGCCGCTCAGAGGAGGCTTTGGTCCCGCGCGAGCATGGCCGCATGAGTCCTGTTGCGCGCGCCGAGTTTTCTGCTCAGCGTCTTGACGTGCAGTTTGACGGTAACTTCCTGCAGATCGAGGTCGCGCGCGATTTCCTTGTTCGACTTGCCGTCACAGATCCCGCGAAGCACTTCGGTTTCGCGTTGGCTGAGATTGCCGGCCGAACTCTTTTCTTCCTGCTGCATGAAGTTGAACGGGGCGTAAACTTCGCCCGCCGCCATGAACTTTACGGCGCTGACCATGGACTTCGAGGACAGCGTCTTGGGCACGAACCCGGTCGCACCAGCCTTGATCGCCTCTTCCGCGATGGTAGGGGTGGCGGTGCCGGAAAGAAGCGCAACGGGACGGCGCTCATTCACTTCGATCATGCGGGTCAGCCCCGAAAGACCGTCCATTCCCGGCATGTTATAATCGAGAAGCACAAGGTCGAAGCTGCCCGTTTCGTCGACGGCCTCAATTGCTGCGCCCAGCGATGCTACGGTGTGAACCTCGCTCAAACCTTCCGCCTTCAAAAAAGCGGCAATGGTTTCTCTTACGAGGTCATGATCGTCTGCTACTAGAACTCTCATATTCGACTCTTGACTACCAGATTTGTCGGCGCGATGCCGGTCTGCTCCCTATTCCTGCCCCTTTTGCATGGAAGACCATGCATCTGGCTATCAACCACCCGAGCGAAGGAACAAGGCCCTATCATTGCGTCATCATTACAGCAGCCCAATGAAAAGATATCGACAGCTTCTGTATACTGTTTCGCGCAAAGGAAGGCACCAACTATCCGATAGTATAGTTGGCTATCCCTCTGCGCGCGAGACGGCGCAACCGAAATGTGCGATAGCCTAACCGGTTAGTTAGCTTACCAGTAGGAGACTTATAATGATGAAATCTATCCACCTGGCCGCCGCATTGGCGTTCGCGATCGCTGTGCCTTTTGGCGCGGCTGCAGCGGACCTCGCCGAACCCACTGGCGACGTTGTTCTGACGGTCAGCGGCGACATTGGCGTGACGAACCGCGGTGATACCGCAGTTCTGGACCTCGCCATGTTGGAACAGCTAGGTTCAGAGACGATCGAAACAACGACGATCTGGACTGAAGGCAAGCAGGTGTTCACCGGCGTGCCTCTTGTCACTCTGCTGGATGTACTGGGCGTTGACGAAGGCACTCTGCACGCGACCGCAATCAACGACTACACGATCGAAATTCCTGTAGAAGACGTCGTTCCGGGTGGCCCGATGATGGCGTATCTTGCCAACGGCGAACCTATGTCGGTCCGCGACAAGGGGCCGCTGTGGATCGTCTATCCCTACGACTCCAACCCGGAGTATCAGAGCGAAACCGCCTATTCCCGCAGTATCTGGCAGCTTGACCGCATCAGCGTTCAAAAGTGACCGGGCAACCGGCCGGATAGCCGCGAGGGTTCGGTATGACTGAAGGAGCAACCAGCCGCCGGTTTCGAGTGGCGAGCTGTCTTGGCGTGGGGCTTATAGTCCTCGGACTGGGACTTTGCTCCTTCGGCATCTTCTACCTATCCTCGGATGTGCGCCGCGAAATCGACGAACTGGCCACGACCAATGCGGACAATACGCAGTGGTCGCTGGCGCAGAACGAAATCGAGGTTCTTGCACTGTTCATGGCTGCGGACTCTGCCGCCCACGGCCATACCAGCCTTGCTGAGGCGAGAAAGCGCTTCGACGTATTTTACAGTCGCGCCCAAACGCTCAAGGAAAGCTCTCAGTTCGTCGATTTCCGGAAATCCGATGTCGTGCAGGCGAACATCGCGAAGATCGACGCGTTTCTGGAGCGTTACGTACCGCTGATAGACGGGGATGATGCTCAGCTCTCAGAAGCTCTTCCCGAGCTTGCTGCAGATGCCGCCGAGCTTCGGCTGGGGCTGCGCGACATATCACTGGTCGGCATAAAGACTTTCTCGGCGGCGTCGGACGCACGCCGAACAAGCGCGTCCAAGACCCTCATGAGCATCGCGATCCTAACCGTGTCGCTTGTGCTCATGCTGCTTCTCATGATCGCGATCCTGTTCTCTCTCGTGCGTCAGTCGCGCAGTCGGGCAACCCAGCAAGCTCTGACCCGGGGGCGGCTTGAAACCATCGTCACGACCTCGCTCGACGCCATTATCGTGATCAACAAGCACGGCAAAATCATCGACTATAACGGCGCCGCCGAACAGGTCTTCGGCTATCCCCGCGATGAGGCGATGGGTGAAAACATGGCGGACCTCATTGTTCCGGACCATCTTCGTGCAGCGCATGACGCCGGAATGAAACGATACCTGGACACGGGCGAGCGGCGCGTGGTTGGCAAGGGGCGCGTACAGCTGGACGGGAAGCGCAAGGACGGAACGGTCTTTCCGGTCGAATTTTCAGTCTCTTCCGCCATGAGTGAAGACGGCGAGATTTTCATATCCTACCTGCGTGACATCTCTGCTCAGGTCGCCGCTGAAAAAGAACTGGTCGAGGCTCGCGACAAGGCACTTGCGGGCGAAAAGGCCAAGGCTGATCTGCTCGCGGTCATGAGCCACGAGATGCGGACGCCCTTGAACGGCATGCTCGGCACGCTTGAGCTGCTTCAGGATACCAAGCTGACGGATCGCCAGCGCGACTATCTCGACATCATCAACATGTCGGGCAACCTGCTTCTGCACCATGTGAACGACGTTCTGGATATCTCGCGATTGGATTCAGGAAAGCTAAGCCTGTCGCAAGAGGTATTCGATGCGAATGCGCTGACGCAGGATGCCGTCACAAGTCAGCGGCATGTTGCGGAAACCAAGGGAAACAAGATCAGGTTCTCCGGAAAGGACTCCTCGCTTAGCCACGTTCAAGGCGACCCGAGACGCCTGCGTCAAATCCTGCTCAATCTCATCGGCAACGCAGTGAAATTCACTCGGAACGGAGAAATCACAGTCGAAGCAGAGCGGCTTTCCGACGGATTCGTGGAATTCCGGATCATCGACACTGGTATCGGCATCGCGAACGAAAACATCACACGCATCTTCGAGGACTTCGTCACAATCGACGCGACCTATATGCGCACTGCTGGCGGTACGGGACTGGGCCTGGGCATCGCGCGTCGTCTTGCTCAGGCGATGGGAGGCGATCTGGGTGTCGAAAGCGAGCTGGGCGAAGGCAGCCTGTTCTGGGTGCGTGTGCCGCTCAGACCGCTTGCGCCGGCGGAAGGCCAGGCCCAAAGCACGTCCCAGGACGGCTCTGAGAACGGTTGCGAGGATGAACACACCAAGAAGCTGAATATCCTCGTGGTTGAAGACAACCATATCAACCGCTTCGTGGTGCGAGAGATGCTTGAGAAGGAATGCTGCAACGTCGAAGAGGCACATAATGGCAAGGAAGGCGTCGCGATGTCGTCGCGCACGCACTACGACCTTATCCTCATGGATATCAGCATGCCGGAGATGGACGGTGTCGAAGCCACGAAGACCATTCGCGCGACTGAGGGCCTGAATTCGACCACGCCCATCGTTGCATTGACAGCGCACGCCCTGCCCAACGAGGTCCTTCGCTTCAAGGAAGCCGGCATGGAGGAGACCCTGACCAAGCCGATCACGCGCGCGAAGTTAAGGGAACTCGTGCTCAGGGTCACCGCGCTTCATGCGGAAGAACAAGACGGTTCCACGTCGGTCGAGACGGAATACCAGCCCATCTTCGACACCGAGGTGACGGAGTCGCTCCGCTCGACGCTCGGCGAAGAAAAGTTTGCCGGTCTGCTGAACGATTTCCTCGCCCAATCAGATGGCGAGATGGAGCGGATTAGCTCAGACCCTCCGGGATACGACAGTCCCGAGACACTTGTTGCAGCCGTTCACAAGCTGGCGGGGTCCGCGTCGGTGTTTGGCGCTATCCGGCTTCGCGAAAGCCTTGCTGAGCTTGAAACGGCTCTGCGTTCAGGCGACGATTCCGCTGTGCCGAACCTCATCGAACAGGCGGCGCAGCGTTGGACGGAAACCCGCAAAGAGTTGCTGAACACCTTCCAGTGACATTCCGCACATCTGTCACCGACATCTCAACTGACGTTTAGCAATCGTCACGGGCGCTCTTTCGATTGCGTCCGGGCGATCGAATGCATCGCCGCAGTTTGCTTAGAGCGTCATCGGATAGCTCAGCTACTACCAAAGGATAGGCAACCCACCGTTTGAGGCAGATTTTATCCTTTGGAACGAATGACTTATCGAATCAAAACCGGCTAAATGGGTTCATAAGATGCAACTGGACGATCGGAGGATCCAATGCCGCAAATACTCGAGAAAGCCCGTCTCGGCCGCCTTAACGCTCTTGAAAGAATGCGTCATGGGCGTGCAGTCGTAACCCCGCTGCGGCCTTGCACCCACGGTGCCAAGTCAGTGCTTCAGTTTTCGACCCGTCGGTTCGCCTGAGCCACCCCGCGTGGCGACCACCACCCACAGCCGGAGTAAGGCGGGCACCCACCCACATTTCCAACCCGCCCAGTCGTACCCGGTCCGCGCCACGCAGCAACGCTTCCGCCTCACATGCCACTCACTCTCCGTTGGTTTGCATGTGAAGCGGAAGCGTTCGCCTTTCTAGAACTGCTGTCTTTCAAACACCCGCGCGGTCGCCGCGCCAATAAACAACGGACAGGGAAATCAAATGGTTCTTGGCCCACTCATAGTTGGAACTTCCGGAGGGATCGTGGCCTGTGCCTACTGTCTTCTCCTCCTTGGCACCGGCCTGGCAACCGCGCTTCTGGCCTATGCGGTTGCTGGGGCACTCGCTCTTCTCGGTTGCGCGGCGGTTCTGGCCGCGACCAGTACGCGGCGGTCGCGTTCCGCATTTCAGACGGTAGCTCATGCCGGGCCTTGAAGGCTCTCGCCAACGCTTAGGCCTTCGCTGGCTTGCGGTTGAAGAAGCGCTTGGGCTCGTGGTCGCCGGGGCGCCGGAAGCAGCCTGATCAGACGTCGGCTTTCAGTGACGCGGTTTTAAGCCGTGCTTATTGGCCGAGTTGCAGCACCGAGCAGCGCACGCACCGCAATCGGCGCGCTTCGCGTCTGTCTATCGCAGCGGCCGGACCGAACGCCTTGCGGTCGCAAGCCAAAGCAAGGAATATCCGGATAAACTCGCCTGCAAAGAAGGTTCCAGTGAAAGACGTAAGGATCATTGTGACCGGGGGGACCATCGACAAGGTCCACGACCCTCGGACTGAAGGGCTTGCCTTTTCCCCCGACGGTTCGACCCATATTCCCGAATTGCTGCGTATCGGAAGGTGCCACTTTCCGACGGTCCAGCTTCTGATGCTCAAGGATAGTCTCTACTTCGACGATGCCGACCGCGAGGCCATTGCGGAAGCGGTTGAAGCGGCACCGGAGACATCAATCGTGATAACGCACGGCACGGGAACGATGGGCGTGACAGCGCGCTTTCTCGGGCCGCGCGCGGATAACAAGACGGTCGTACTGACAGGGGCAATGCGACCGTTCTCGCTCTACGCTTCGGACGGTGAGTTCAATCTTGGTGGCGCGGTGATCGCCTCGCAGTATCTTGGGCCGGGCGTCTGGGGGGTGATGAATGGACGAGCTTTCCCGGCAGACGAGCTCAACAAGAATACCGAGCAGGGCAGGTTCGACGTCTGATCGAGATTTCACGGTTGCGACCGGTATGAGCTCGGACTCTGAATGGCGCGGCCAGGTTCGCTGACCAAGCCGGCGGAGGTAAGCTGGGGGCTTGGAGTATAACAGCGAAGCGATGGGTCAGGAGGAGCCTGCAAGCTCGCGACGCAAAGTTCGCTACAGATCCAGTGTTTTCACTGAACGCCAGTCGAACGCACGCACCTTATCCTGTTCGGCCACCACGCCGTCCCGGGTGAGGCCGGTACTGGCATAAAATCCGTCAGAGAATGACCCGGATGACGGCATCGGGGCGCCCTGGTCCAGACTTTCCTTCGACACGACGAGCGTCGAGACGTTGGGAAGACCTTGCTCCTTACAGATCTCGGCCGCGCGGTTGAGGTAGGACGCCAGACCCTGACCATTGACCTTCGACATGCCGAGCCGACGCGCAAGCTCGGAATACGTGATGGCCGGCTCTTCTGCGAGAACCGCCTTTGCAACGATCTGGATCGTCGCAAAGGCGCGCTGCTGAGTCAGGGGCGTAACGCTGCCAGACACCGTCACTGATCCAAGAAGCTGCGCAGCTTCCGGCTTCGGCTCGGATGCTTGAGCTTCCGAAGCGCCTTCGCCTCGATCTGACGGATGCGTTCGCGGGTGACCGAGAACTGCTGGCCGACTTCTTCCAGTGTGTGGTCGGTGTTCATGCCGATGCCGAACCGCATCCGCAGAACCCGCTCCTCGCGCGGGGTGAGCGAGGCCAGAACCCGTGTCGTCGTCTCTTTCAGGTTCTCCTGAATGGCGGAGTCGAGCGGCAGGATCGCGTTCTTGTCCTCGATGAAGTCGCCAAGCTGGCTGTCTTCCTCGTCACCGATGGGCGTCTCGAGCGAAATCGGTTCCTTGGCGATCTTCATCACCTTGCGAACCTTCTCGAGAGGCATCTGGAGCTTTTCGGCCAATTCCTCGGGCGTCGGTTCGCGGCCGATCTCGTGCAGCATCTGGCGGCCGGTTCGCACAAGCTTGTTGATCGTCTCGATCATATGGACCGGAATACGGATCGTGCGGGCCTGGTCGGCGATCGACCGGGTGATGGCCTGACGGATCCACCATGTTGCATAAGTGGAAAACTTATAGCCACGACGATACTCGAACTTGTCCACGGCCTTCATCAGGCCGATGTTGCCTTCCTGAATGAGATCAAGGAATTGCAGGCCGCGGTTCGTGTACTTCTTGGCAATCGAGATCACGAGACGCAGGTTCGCTTCTACCATTTCCTTCTTGGCTTGCCGCGCTTCCTTCTCGCCCTTCTGAACCTGGTTCACGATGCGGCGGAACTCGGAGATGTCGACGCCGACATACTGGCCAACCTGCGCCATTTCGGCGCGCAGGGTTTCCACCTTGTCGCGGCTCCGTTCGATCAGCGCCTGCCAGCCACGTCCGTCCTTTTCGGCCATCCGGTCGAGCCAAGTCGGATCGAGTTCATAGCCGCGATAGTCATCAATGAACTCGCGCCGGTTGATGCGCGCTTGATCAGCGAGCTTCACCATGTTCGAGTCAATCGACATGATCTTGCGGTTGATCCCGTAGAGCTGGTCGATCAGCGCTTCGATCCGGTTGTTGTGCAGGTGCAGCTCGTTCACGAGCGTCACGATTTCAGAGCGCAGCTTCTGATAGGCCGTCTCGTCGGAAAGCGAGAAGCTGCCATCCTCGTTCAACGTGGCCGACATGCGCTGGTCCTGCATTTCGGCCAGCTTTGTATAGTCGAGCGCGATGGCTTCGAGCATTTCCAGAACGCGCGGCTTCAGCGCCGTCTCCATCGCCGCGAGCGACATGTTGGAGGCGTCGTCTTCATCGTCGTCGTCATCGTCATCGCTGCTGGCGATCGGATTGCCGTCCGCATCCAGTTCGGGCTCGTCGCTCGTGGACTTGGCGGGCTTATTCTCACCCGTGGTGCCGACGACGGGCTCATCGGCGTCGCCGTCCTCCTCAAGCGTGCGACCGAAGGTCGTCTCGAGGTCAATCACATCACGCAGCAGAATATCTTCGTTCAGAAGTTCGTCGCGCCAGATGGTAATCGCCTGGAAGGTCAACGGGCTTTCGCAAAGCCCAAGGATCATTGTGTTCCGGCCGGCCTCGATCCGCTTCGCAATGGCGATCTCGCCTTCGCGGCTGAGAAGTTCGACCGTGCCCATTTCGCGCAGATACATGCGGACTGGGTCATCCGTCCGGTCGAGCGTTTCGCTCGTCGAAGTGGCAACCGTTACCTCGCGCGAGGTGGAAGTTTCGACGACAGCTGACGACGTGCCTTCGGCCTCTTCGGCCTCCTCGTCCTCGATGACGTTGATGCCCATCTCCGACAGCATCGACATCACGTCCTCGATCTGCTCGGACGAGACCTGTTCAGGCGGAAGAACCTGGTTCAGCTGGTCGTATGTAATGTAGCCACGCTCACGCGCGTCCGCGATCATCTTCTTGACCGCAGCCTGGCTCATGTCGAGCGAGTGTTCAGCGCCGTCGCCATCGGGCTTTTCGTCGTCGGTGTCCTTGGCTGCCATCGGGGCTCCTTCCGAGTTCGGTGATTCGCCGTGGCCAAGCGCGAATCGGTCTTGTCTGTCTTAGCGAATCGCAATGGCGAATCACAGAGGGCGCGCTGAGGCGTACGCCCCGTTTACCCTTTCTTCTTCTCCCAGGCCGCGCTGTCGATCAGGCGCTGAAGCTGTGCAGACAACGCGGCACGGTCCTCACCCAGATCGCTGTCGTCGTCGAGCTTCGATCTCTCGGCGCGGTGGCGCGCCTGGGCCGCTTGGCTTAGGCGCCAAGTCAAACCTTCATCTACAAGCCCGGCCAGGTCCTCCATCGCCTCCTCGACCTCGGCGGCCATCCCGCGCCGCGCTTCGAGCTTTGCGAACTCCTCCGCGAGACACATGACCGCGGCCTCGGCGTCGGCGGCATTGCGTACGGGAGGGGCGATCTGCACGTGGGCCAGCCCCATCAGCTTTTCAAGGTCCGCGCCGGCAGAAGCGATGACTTTTTCACGGAAAGATCCGACCTCCAGCCCGGCAGCTTCAAGAATCGCATTGCGAAGCCGGTCATGCCCGGCATCCCGCATCGCGACGGTTTCCAACTGGCTTTCGAAGCGTTCCGCGCAAGTTGGATGTGTCACGCAAATCGCGAGGATCATCGCTTCGCGCAGGTAATCCTCGACTTCGGGGCCAGCGCCGGTTCCCAGAAGCGACGCGCGCGTTTGAGGCAGGGGTTGAGCAGGTTCGGGCCGCCAGCGCCCGTCACGGCGCGCGGGCGCGGTTCTGGATGGTCGGGCTGAACCAAACAGATCGGCCCGAAGACGGCGCACCTCTTCGCCATAGTGGGCACGGATCGAGGGGTCGGCGATTCGCGCGATCTGCGCCCGCAGGCTCTTGTCCAGCGCCGCCTTCCGTTCCGGGCTGTCGAAGACCTTGCCCTCGATCTCGCGCCGCCAAAGAAGATTGACCATCGGCTGCGCCTCGGCGATCAGCTTTGACATCGCCTCGCGCCCCTGAACCTTGATGAGGTCGTCCGGGTCCATGCCTTCAGGCAGAACGACGAAGCGAAGCGCCTGCCCTGCTTCGATAAGCGGCAGCGCCAGATCGACGAGCCTCGTCGCCGCGCGGATCCCGGCGGTATCGCCGTCGAGCATGATCAGCGGCTCGGGATGGATAAGCCAGAGCAGGCGAAGCTGGTCTTCGGTGATCGCCGTGCCGAGGGGGGCCACGGCCGCCTCGAAGCCCGCACTGACAAGCGCGATCACGTCCATGTAGCCTTCGGCGACGATCAGGGGCTGGCCCTTGCCCGCCGCCTCGCGCGCGGGTCCGTGGTTGTAGAGACTGCGGCCCTTGTCGAACAATTCCGTTTCGGGAGAGTTCAAATATTTCGCGGAATCGCCCGGGTCCATAGCCCGGCCGCCGAAGGCAATACAGCGGCCGCGCGCATCGCGGATCGGGAATATGATCCGGTTGCGGAAGACGTCGTAAGGAGTCTTTCCCTTCGTGCTCGGCTTCGCGAGGCCCGCGCCAAGGATCAGGTCTTCGGCGATGCCGCGCCCACGAAGCTGATCCCATAGCCCTTGCCAGCCTTCGGGTGCGAAGCCGATTTCGAACCGATCCTGCGTTGCCTCGTCGAGCTTGCGGCGCTGCAGGTAGTCCCGCGCCGCCGCCCCCGCCGCTGTCTTCAGTTGCAGCCGGTAGTGTCGCACCGCCTCTTCCATCACATTGGCAAGCTCGGTGCGCCGATCCGCGCGTTCAGCCGCCTTCGGATCGCGGGCGGGCATCTGCAAGCCCGCCTCGCGCGCGAGGGTTTCGATCGCCTCCATGAAGCCCATGTTCTCGCTTTCCCGCAGGAAAGAGATCGCGTCGCCCTTCGCGTGGCAGCCGAAACAGTAGTAGTAGCCCTTGCGGTCATCGACGTGGAAAGAGGCGGACTTTTCCTGATGGAAAGGACACGGCGCCCAGTAGTCACCCTTGGCCTGATTGGACTTGCGATTGTCCCACGTGACCTTGCGCCCGACCACGTGGCTCAGCGTGGTGCGGGTGCGCAGTTCATCCAGGAATCCGGGTGGAAGACTCATCCCGTGAATATCGGCGCTCGCGGGTATCGGAGCAAGGGGGCTTTGCGCCCCCTATTGGGCTCGATTCAGCGCACGGACGCTCGGGCTGCGTGCGCCGCCATGGCGTGGCGCAACTCATGTACCGCCGTTGCAGCCATCGAGCGGAAGACCAAAACCTCGAAGCTTTCGCTTCCGGTGCGGTGCAGCACCATCATCATGTGATTGAGACCGCTTCGGGCCACGGTGCCGACAGGGAAGGTCCGCTCGCGCAGATCGAGGGGTACGAGGCGTGCCAGCACGTCGGCGGCATGGGGACCTGAGAGTGCCAGCCGCGCCCAGGCATCGCTCTGGTCGGTCAACGCCGCGATGCCGACAAGTCCCTCAGGCTCTGGCCCGATCAGGAGCGCCTGACCTTGTCCGGACCACAGGCAGGTGCCGCCCTGCCCCGTCACGGCTTGTCCGGGCTTCGGCCATCCTAGGCCCAGCGCCTTGAGCGCAGAGCCCGCGGCACGTTCCTGCCCCGCGAACGGAGCGACAGACGTGATGGGCGCGGGATCCGCTTCGCTGAGCGTCAGGCCGCCCTCCATCACTGGCAGCAGATCGTCGCAGGCTGTTTTTTCGATCAGGCTAGGCACGGGCGCGGGTTCCTTCCGGGTCGAAGAAGACGGGGTTCGTAACTTCGCAGAGAAGATCGGTCCCCCTCAGATGATCGACGAGGCGAACGGACTGACCGATCCGCGCTCGTCCATCCTTGAGGAAGGCGAGCCCGATCCAGGAATTGAGCGTCGGCGAGTACGCGACGGAGGTGACGTAGCCCTGGTCGTTTGCCGACAGCGGCTCTGCCCCTTCGTTGAAGAGATGTGCGCCAGCATCGATAGAGCGGCCACGCGGCAGCGGCTTCAGCCCGACGAGTTGCTCGCGTTCCGGGCCCGTGAGGCCGGGCCTCTGGCTGGCCGGCTTGCCGATGCAGTCCTTCTTACTCGAGACCATCCCCTGAAGACCGATGTCGAAGGCCGTCACGCGACCGTGGATTTCGGCATGCGTAATGAACCCCTTCTCGATTCTGAGGACGTTCAGCGCCTCCATCCCGTAAGCGCCACCGCCAAGGCTTTCGGCGCGCGCGACGAGGTCCCGGTAGAGAGCTTCGCCGTAGCGGGCAGGCACGGCGATTTCGTAGCCGAGCTCGCCAGAGAACGAGATCCGGAACAGCCGCGCCTCGACATCCATCAGCCGGACCGTTCCGCAGGAGAGGAACGGGAAGGACTCGCCATCGATGGGGGTTTCGAGGACAGAATTCAGAAGCTCTCGCGCCAGAGGTCCGGCCACCGCGAACTGCGCCCACTGCTCGGTGACCGAGATCATGCGCACATCCCAGTCAGGGCAATGCGCCTGATGAACGAACTCCAGATGCCGCATGACGAGTCCCGCCGCGGCGGTGGTCGTCGTCATCAGGTAGTGGTTCTCAGCAAGTCTGGCGGTCGTGCCGTCATCGGCGATCATGCCATCTTCGCGCAGCATGAGGCCATAGCGGACGCGGCCTTCCTTCAGCGTCGAGAAGGTGTTGGTGTAGATAAGGTCCAGGAAGCGCGCTGCATCCTTGCCCTGAATGTCGATCTTCCCGAGCGTGGAGACATCGCAGACCCCGACCCGGTCGCGCACCATCTGGACTTCGCGATTGCAGCTGTCGCGCCACGTCTTCTCACCCGGTCGCGGGAAGTAGGAGGGGCGGTACCAGAGCCCCGCTTCGATCATCGGCGCGCCGCGTTCGGCGGCGGCCTTGTGCGAGGTGGTGAAGCGCTGAGGCGCGAAACCGGTTCCCTGAGCACCCGCGCCCATCGCCGCGATTGAGACGGGAACGTAAGGCGGACGGAATGTCGTCGTGCCGGTCTGCGGAATGCCGCGCCCTGTCGCGTCGGCGAGGATCGCGAGCGCGCCGATGTTGGAGTTCTTGCCCTGATCGGGTGCCATGCCCTGCGTCGTGTAGCGCTTCATGTGCTCGACCGAGGCGAAGTTCTCTTGCGCGGCAAGGCGGACATCCTTGGTCGTCACGTCGTTCGCAAAGTCGAGCCAGGCGCGGCCCTTGCCGTCGGGCACTTCCCAATAGGCGCGGAGACGGACTGCGCCGTCCTCTGCGTCGGGCAGGTCCGTCTTGGCTGACTTGAGCCCAAGAGAATCGAGCACCTCTTTTGCCGCCTCGGCGCCTTGTGCAAGGCAGGCGCTGGTCGAAAAGGCTCCGTTCGCCGAACCGGCCACGGTCAGCCCTGGCACCATGCCCGGCTTGGGAACGAATGTCTGGAGGTCTTCGCGCCATTCAGGCCGACCGCCCGTATGACAAGTTAGATGCAGCGCAGGGTTCCAGCCGCCCGAGACGGCGAGGCAGTCCGCCACGACGCGCGAAATCTTTCCTGCGCGATCAGCGATCACCACCTCGCGTAGACCGAGCCTTCCCACTGCATCGACAACGCGCGCGCCGGCATGAACCGGGAAATCGCCCGAGACTTTCGCATCCTCCCGCACATCGATCAGCGCGGCGACGGTGACGCCCGCCTTGGTCAGATCGTGCGCCGTGCGGTGGGCGTCGTCGTTGTTGCCGAAGATCGCAACCGACTTGCCCGCCGCAACGCCGTAGCGGTTGAGATAGGATCGCACCGCACCCGCCATCATCACGCCGGGCCGGTCGTTGTTCGGGAATGCGATCGGCCGCTCGTGCGCGCCAGAGGCCAGCACAGCGCGCTTTGCCACGATCCGCCAGAAGCATTCGCGTGGCAGATGCGTGGGCGGGTTCGCCACGTGCAGGCCAACGCGTTCGAGAGCGCCGTAGGTGCCGCCATCATACGCCCCAGTGACGGTGGTGCGCGGCATAAGACGGACATTGGGCATGTCGGCCAGTTCGGCCAGAACGCCGGCCGCCCAGTCAGCGGCAGGTTGCCCGGAGATGTCGTGGGTTTCGGACAGGCAGCGCCCGCCCATCAGGTGATCCTCTTCGGCGAGGATCACGTCTGCGCCAGCACGCCCGGCCGTGAGCGCGGCCATGAGACCCGCAGGGCCGGAACCGATCACGAGAACGTCGCAGTAAGCCCAGGCCTTTTCATAGGCTTCGTCATTCGACTCGCGCGAAAGCGCGCCCAACCCCGCCGCCCGCCTGATCACGGGTTCATAGAGCTTTTCCCAGAAGACCCGCGGCCACATGAACGTCTTGTAGTAGAAACCCGCGCTGAGGAAGGGCGAGAGGAGGTCGTTGACCTCCATCACGTCGAACCCGAGCGACGGCCAGCAGTTCTGCCCACGCGCATCGAGGCCGG
Source organism: uncultured Rhodobacterales bacterium (assembly GCA_965368915.1). Taxonomy (GTDB): domain Bacteria; phylum Pseudomonadota; class Alphaproteobacteria; order Rhodobacterales; family Rhodobacteraceae; genus Albidovulum. Next base: position 14,126 of record CBDUOT010000010.1, read on the forward strand.
CATGAATTTCCTGCACCGTCGCGCGCACGTTAGGGACCTGCTTGGCACCTCTCCCCACGGTAACCAGCGCGCTCGGCTCCTCTGACCCAGCCGTCATCACGCCCCGGGGCCGGTGGTATTTGAACGACCGCCCCAGCACTTTGACGCCCGAAGCCAGAAGCGCGGAAGCGAGGGTGTCGCCCTGAAAGCCGGTGTAGTCCTTGCCGTCGAAGCGGAAGCCGACGGGAACGGACCTGTCGATGGTACCTTTGCCTTCGACCCTCATTTCGCCTTCCCCCTGCCCTTGGCAGCGGTCTTCGTCGGAGCCGCTCCGCCTTTGCTTCCGCGATCCTTCAGAAGGCGCGTCGAGAGCACCTCGTGCGTTATCGTGTTGCGTGTGACTTCGATCCAGGCCGAACAGCCGAGTTCGTGATACCAAAGATCGCGCGTTTCCCCCGCCGGGTTGTCGCGCAGATGCAGGTAATCGTCCCACACTTCGGGTTCGGCGCCCTCCGCCGGGCGGTCGGCATAGACTGCGTCGCCGTAGTAGTAGAATTCGCGCCGGTCACGCTCTCCGCAGAGGGGGCAGGTGATACGCATGGCTTATCCTCAGTGCAGATTGTGCTGGCTGCCCGTGCCTTCCTCGTCGATGAGGTGGCCGGTTGCGAAACGATCAAGGCGGAAACGGCGAGCGACCTCGTGCGGCTGACCGGTCGCCATCAGGTGCGCCATGCTCCAGCCCGAGGCGGGCACGGCTTTGAAGCCGCCGTAGTTCCAGCCGCAATCGATGTAGAGGCCGCCGACATCGGTCTTGTCGATGACGGGCGAACCGTCGGGCGTCATGTCCATGATGCCACCCCAGCTTCGCAGCACCTTCGCTTTGCCGATCATCGGCATGAGCGTCATGCCTGCTTCCATTACATGCTCCACCATCGGCAGGTTTCCACGCTGCGCATAGGAGCTGTAGAAATCCAGGTCGCCACCGAACACAAGACCGCCCTTGTCCGACTGGCTGATATAGAAGTGCCCCATGCCGAAGCTGACGACATGGTCGATGCAGGGCTTCAGCCCCTCGGTCACGAAGGCCTGCAGGATGTGACTTTCGACGGGCAGCCGCATTCCTGCCATTGCAGCCACCTGCCCCGAGCGCCCGGCAACGATGATGCCGACTTTCCTCGCCCGGATTTCGCCGCGCGTTGTCTGGACGCCTCGCACGCGGCCATCGACGATGTCGATGCCCGTGACCTCGCAATTCTGGATCAGGTCGACGCCCCGCTGGTCCGCGCCGCGCGCATAGCCCCAGGCGACTGCATCGTGCCGCGCGGTGCCGCCACGGCGGTGAAGCAGTCCGCCATAGATCGGGAAACGTGTCTGTTCGAAATCGAGGTAGGGCAAATAGCGGCGGACCCCTTCGCGGTCGAGGAGCTCAGCGTCGTCGCCCTGACTGATCATCGCGTTGCCGCGCCGTGCGAATGCGTCACGCTGACCGTCGGAGTGGAAGAGGTTGATGAGACCGCGCTGCGAATGCATCACGTTGTAGTTCAACTCTGACTCCAGCCCTTCCCAGAGCTTGAGGGAGTGCGAGTAGAATTCCTGATTGCCGGGCAGGAAGTAGTTCGCCCGCACGATGGTCGTGTTGCGCCCGACGTTCCCGCCGCCGAGGTAGCCCTTTTCCAGCACCGCGACGTTCGTGATGCCGTGATTCTTCGCAAGGTAGTACGCGGTCGAAAGACCATGCCCGCCACCCCCGATGATGACGACCTCGTATTCCTTCTTTGGTTCCGGGTCGCGCCAAGCAGGCTTCCAGCCTTTGTTGCCGGAAAACCCTTCCGATATGACCCTGAATCCCGAATAGCGCATACCGTCCTCCGTTCCGATCCCAATGAACCGGCGCGAGGCAGAGATTTCAATGCCCAACAGAGATTTCCGCGCCTTTTCGCGACATAATGGGTCGCAAGCTGACTCTCGGTACGAAATTAGCGCGGCGTGACCCGTCAGTCAGACGATGGAGCCTACTCGGCCCAGTCCCACGGCCGGGTGAATTCACCCAGTTTGTGCTTCAGCGCTTCTTCGTCCACTTCGCCCGTGCGTTCGAGCTTTGCCACGAGACCGCGCTTCTTGTCCTCCACAACCGCACGCACCCTCGCCGACAAGCCGGCTTCCGCCAGCGCCTCGTTGTATACCCGGGTGATCGCAAGCTTGCGAAGATCAGGCTTGAAGATCTTGCCGACCGCCGTCTTCGGCAGTTCGGTCACGACCTCTACGTATTTCGGGATCGCGGCGCGTTCGTGGATGTGATCCTTGGCGAACGCCAGCAACTCTTCGGTCGTCACCGTTCCGCCATCGACCAACTCGACGTAGGCGCAAGGTAGCTCGCCCGCGAAAGCGTCCGGTTGACCAATCGCGCCGACGAACGCGACCGCGGGATGCCCCATCAGCGCCTCTTCGATCTCGGCAGGGTCGATGTTGTGCCCGCCGCGGATGATCAGATCCTTCGCTCGCCCCGTGATCCAGAGGTATCCGTCCGGGTCGATCCGGCCAAGGTCACCAGTCCTGAGATAGCGCCCTTCGGCAAACAGGGAGCGGTTCTTGTCCACCTCGGTGTAGGTCGAGCCTTCGAAAACACCGGGGTTCGAGACGCAGATCTCGCCGACCTCGTCGACCGCGCATTCCTTCATGACGGCACCATCACCATCCGTGTGGAGGATTCGCACATGGCAGTACGGCATCGGCACGCCGACCGAGCCCACCTTCTTGTGACCGTCGACGGGGTTGCACGAAACAAGGCAGGTCGCTTCGGTCAGACCGTATCCCTCGGCAATCTGCACGCCGGTCGCCTTTTCGAACCGATTGTAAAGTTCAAGCGGCAACGGAGCGGAGCCCGAGAGCGTGATCTTCAGCGACGAGACATCCGCGTCCACGGGGCGCTGCATCAGCGCCGCGATCGCGGTCGGCACCGAGATCAGGAACGACACGTTCCAACGTTCGATCAGCTTCCAGAAGTTGTCGAAAACGCCTTCGCCGCGATAACCGGCTGGCGTCGGCATGACCATGTGTGCGCCGCTCGCGATGACGGACATCAGCACTGGATAGGCCGCGAAGACGTGAAACAGCGGCAGCGGGCACAACAGCACATCGGTCTCGTCGAACAGCAGTCGCCCACCGAGCCAGCCGTTGTAGATCATGCCGGAATACTTGTGCTGCGCGACCTTAGGCATGCCGGTGGTGCCGCCGGTGTGGAAATAGGCTGCAACCCGGTCCCCGGTGCTGTCAGCAAAGGTAAGCTGATCACCGGGCATCTTCGCGCATTCGGCGTTGAAATCCTTCACCTCCGCCTTGTGCTCGACCGGGTTCTTCGGACGCACCAGCGGGACGATCCAGCTTTTTGGCGGCGTGAGGTATCGGTTCAGATCAACCTCAAGAATGGTATGGACATTGGGTGCAAGCTTGGCCGACTCCGCCGCTTTCTGCGCGACGTCCGTCTTCGGGAACGCCTTGAGCGTCACCAGAACCTTGGCTTTCGTCTCCCGCAGGATCGCGGCGATCTGTTCGGGCTCGAGCAGCGGGTTGATCGGATTGACGATCCCGGCGACAGACCCACCCAGCAGCGTCGCACCCGTCTCAAGGCAGTTCGGCAATAGGTAGGCGACAACATCGTTTTCACCGACGCCAAGGCTGCGGAACAGGTTCGCGGCTTGGGTGGTGCGTTCAAGAAGCGTGTTCCAGGTCCAGGTTTCGGCCTTGTCCTTCGGTCCCGAAAATATCTGGAAACTCATCGCATTGCGCGCGCCATGGGCGTCGCGCGTGCGGCTCAGGAACTGGTAGAGCGTAACCGGCAGGTCGCGCTCTCGAAACGGCATTTCCCGCTCGATGGCGTCGCGGTCCGCAACGCCCGTAAACTTCCCCATCCCCGATCCTCCCTCGATCCCTTCAGGGCTTCTTATTAGGGCAAACATGCGGCCAAAGCGCGCTCAGGGCAAGAGTGACGCGCGGTCCCCATGTTCGGGGACGCAGCGTCATTTGCCGCGGCCCCGACATGCGGGACCGCGGCGGAAGTCACGCCTGCGGGATGCGCAGGACCTGTCCGGGATAGATCTTGTCGGGATGCTTCAGCATCGGCTTGTTGGCCTCGAAGATCTCCTGATACCGTGCGCCGCTTCCAAGCGTCTTCTCGGAAATAGCCCAGAGCGTGTCGCCCTTTTCCACGGTATGGAAGACGGGTTCACCGCCCGGCACTTCGTCTTCGACCTCGGCGACGCCTTCGACATTGCCGACGGCGAGGATGACTTTTTCCTTCATCTCCTGGCTGACGGCCTTGCCCGAAACTTTCACCTTGTCGCCTTCGACCTTGATGTCGAGCCCGGTCGGATCCAACCCCAGTTCGGTGATCTCTTTTTGCAGCGCGTCCTGCTGGACTTCAGCCGCCTCGGCAGCTCCTACCCCGAGCAGCTTCTTGCCCGCGCCCTTCACGAAACTCCAAACGCCCATGATGGTCTCCACACATATACTTGTTTCACAAATCCGCGCCGGGCTTTCCGGCTGCGACGGCCCCTTTATTCGGATAGAAAGCGAAGAAGGCAACAATTTCGCGGCAGATTGACCATACGTCAGCGACAAGCGGCCGGTTATTCGGCGGCCATGCCTTCGGTGAACTGCAGCCGCGCGAGACGTGCGTAAAGGCCGTCTTCGGCCACCAGCGCTTCATGCGTGCCGGTCGCCACGATGCGCCCGTGGTCGAATACAACAATACGGTCGGCCTTCTTCACGGTCGCGAGCCTGTGGGCGACGATCAGCGTCGTTCGACCCTCCGCCAGACGCTCGACCGCTTTCTGCACCGCAAGCTCACTTTCAGCATCCAACGCCGACGTCGCTTCGTCCAACAGAAGGACCGGAGCGTCGCGCAGAATTGCCCGGGCGATTGCGATCCGCTGCTTCTGTCCGCCAGAGAGCATCACTCCGCGTTCCCCGAGGTAGCTGTCGTAGCCCTCCGGAAGCGCCGCGATGAAGTCGTGCGCGGCGGCGGCGCGCGCGGCGGCCTCGACGTCGGCATCCGACGCTTCGGGCCGGCCGTAGCGGATGTTATCGCGCGCGGAGGCGGCGAAGATCACCGGATCCTGCGGGACGAGCGCAATTGCGCGGCGGAAATCCGAACGTGCCATATCAGCAAGCGACACGCCGTCGATGGCGATGCGACCACTATCGGGGTCGTAGAAACGCAACAGCAGCTGGACCACGGTTGTCTTTCCCGCGCCTGAAGGACCGACAAGGGCTACCGTCTCGCCGGGTCGGACGTGAAGGTTGACATCTTCCAGCGCGGACCGGTCCGGGCGCGACGGATAGTGGAAGGTCACATCTTCGAAGACGACCTCTCCCTTGGCGGGACGCGGAAGGGCCACGGGGTTTTCGGGGTCACTCACCGTGTCGGTGGCGCGCAGAAGCTCTACCAGCCGCTCGGTCGCGCCGGCGGCGCGCTGAAGTTCGCCCCAGATTTCGGACAGGGCGGCCACCGATCCGGCCGCCATCACGGCGTAGATGACGAACTGCACCAGTTCACCCGGTGTCATGGCACCCGCGCGCGCGTCGCGAGCGCCGATCCAGAGAACACCCACGACACCGCCGAAGACGAGGAAGATGACGATGATTGTCATGAAGGCACGGGTCCGGATCCGCGCCTTCGCAGAACGGAACGCTTCCTCGGTTACGCGCCCGAACTCGGCTCGGGCGCCCTCTTCGTGGGTGAAAGCCTGAACAGTCTGCACCGCCGAAAGCGCCTCTGCGGCGGAGCCCGATGAGGCCGCGATCCAATCCTGGTTGTCGCGGCTGAGCCGTCTGAGCCGCCTGCCCTGCGTCACAATCGGCACGATCACGAGCGGCACGATCAGAAGGACAAGACCCGTTAGCTTGGCCGAAGTGATCAGCATCAGGATGATTCCGCCGACCAGGATCAGGCAGTTCCGGAGTGCGACCGAGACGGAGGACCCGATGACGGAAAGGATCAGAGTCGTATCGGTCGTGATGCGGCTGACCACCTCGCCAGTCATCAGCTTTTCGTAGAACGCCGGGCTCATGCCGATGACGCGGTCGAAGACGGCGCGGCGGATGTCGGCGACGACCCGTTCGCCCAGCCGAGTAACGAAGTAGTACCGCGCGCCCGTGCCAAGCGCGAGAACCGCCGCGATACCGATCGCGCCGGCGAAGTAGCTGTCGAGAAGTGCCGCCCCCTCTCCGAACCCATCGATGACGCGCCTCACCGCCACCGGAAGGAGAAGCGAGACCGAAGCCGTCAGGACGAGTGAAATCCCCGCAAGCGCCACCAGCGCCCGATAAGGGGAAAGGAACGGCCAAAGTTCAGCCAGAGCGCCAACGCGTTTCGATGCGGCGCGCTCATCGCCGGTCGTATTGGGCTGCCGTGCCATTCCACCTCCGTCCCTATGGCAGAGGGTTTAGGCGGGCTGAGCCCGAGGGGCAAGCAGAGGACGACTGGGCCGTCGCGGCAAATGCGAGTCCCGCATCGTCACCGTCACGCGCAATTAACGAGCGAATAATCGCTGTCCTTGCAATATTCTTCGGCAAGTACTCGCAAACTCGGAACATTTTTCGAAGAAAATTGCGCCACCGCGAAAATGAAGGACAGATTGCCGCAGTGTTCGGGACACACTGAGGTGCCCGCAATTGCCGGGCTGCAACAACGGAGAAGACGATGGCGAATACATTCGTTGCCGCATATGACGGCAGCCCTGCCGGCAGGCGGGCAGTTGACTACGCCGTGGTGCAGGCCAAAGCGGCCGGTGCATCGGTCGTCGTGGCCCATGTTCTGGAGTGGTCACCCTATTCCTTCCTGACGCCGGAAGAGATCGAGGAACGGCACAAGCGTCGCGCCGAGGAACTCAAGCGCGCGGAGACTGCCGTCGTTGGCCCGCTCGCGAAGGAGCTTTCCGGATCGGGCGTGAAGGTCTCGACGGAAATCAAGTACGGCCATGTCGCGGAAACCATCTGCAAAATTGCCAAGGATCATGGCGCGAGCCAGATATTCATCGGTCGCACCGGTCATTCCACGATCATGGATCGGCTCTTCGGCTCGGTCGCGGGTTCGCTGGCGCAAATCGCGCCGGTGCCCTGCACCATCGTGCCGTAACGCGAATAGAACGGGGGTACATCACATGAACCGACGTACAATAATCCGCGCCTTCAGCGGTGTCGTGGCGCTCGCGCTTCTCGCGCAGGCGGCCCAGGCTCAATCACTTGACGAAACCATAAACGCCACCTTCGCATCCGCGACAGGTTGGTTCGTCAGCTTCATCTTCTCCAACTTCCCGGGAACGACGTTCCCCTGGATCGTCGGCTGGCTCGTCATCGCCGCTTCGGTCTTCTCGATCTATTTCGGGTTCATTCAGTTTCGCGTCATCGGGCACTCGATCGCCCTGGTTCGGGGTGATTACTCGGATCCGAACGATGCGGGTGAGGTCAGCCACTTCCAGGCGCTCGCGACCGCGCTTTCGGGGACAGTTGGCCTTGGTAACATCGCGGGCGTTGCGGTCGCCGTCGGCATCGGCGGGCCGGGCGCGACGTTCTGGATGATCCTCGCCGGGCTTCTTGGAATGGCGTCGAAGTTTACCGAGTGCACGCTCGGCGTGAAGTACCGCAACGAGTATCCCGATGGCACCGTTTCGGGCGGGCCCATGTACTACATCACCAAAGGGTTCGCCGAGCGCGGGATGCCCGGGGGCCGTTTCCTCGCGATCCTGTTCGCGGTCTTTTGCATCCTCGGCTCCTTCGGCGGCGGCAACATGTTCCAGGCCAACCAGGCGCATCAGCAGCTTTCAGGCGTCTTTGGCGAGTATCCGGGCTGGATCACCGGGGTGATCTTCGCCATCGTGGTCTTCATCGTGATCGTCGGCGGCATCAAATCGATTGCGCAGGTGACGGAAAAGATCGTGCCCTTCATGGCGATCCTCTATGTCGGCGCGGCGTCGATCATCATCCTGATGAACATCGGTAATATCGGCTGGGCCTTCGGCCAGATCTTCGCAGGTGCGTTCACGGGACTTGGCATCGCGGGTGGTGCTGTTGGCGCGTTGATCCAAGGCTTCAAGCGCGCGGCCTTTTCCAACGAGGCGGGCGTCGGATCCGCCGCCATCGCCCACTCGGCAGTCCGCACCAAGGAGCCCATCACCGAGGGTTTCGTTTCCCTCTTGGAGCCGTTCATCGACACCGTCGTGATCTGCACCATGACGGCGCTGGTGATCATCTTCACCCAGCAGCTCGTCGTCGATCCGGAAACCGGTCTCTACGTCCTTGACGAGGCCACGGGCCGCATCGCCACCGTGGGCGACACGTCCGGTGTCGGGCTGACCTCGGCGGCCTTTGGATCGGCCTTCTCTTGGTTCCCGTATATCCTTGTGATCGCCGTCGTGTTGTTTGCCTTCTCGACGATGATCTCTTGGTCCTACTACGGGTTGAAGGCGTGGACCTACCTCTTCGGCGAGGGCAAGATGCAGGAGTTGAGCTTTAAGCTTCTCTTCTGCTTCTTCGTGATCGTCGGCGCAGCGGCAAGCCTCGGCCCGGTCATCGACTTCTCCGATGCGGCGATCTTCGCCATGGCGGTCGTGAACATCATCGGGCTTTACGTCCTGATGCCGGTCGTGAAGCGTGAGGTCGACAGCTATCTCTCACGCCTGAAGTCGGGCGAGATACGTAAGTTCGTCTGACCGACGAGTTCTGACGCAAACAGGAAACCGGGCGGGAAAGCTGCCCGGTTTCTTCTTTTTAAAGGTTCCTCTCACCAAGCAGGTTGCGGGTGCGCGCGCGAACCCGCTACTCTGTGCGAAGACACACCAACGCATCCCGCCCGGGCTGCGGCTTGCTGGCCGGTGCGATCATCGGCGGAAGGGCATCTTGGCGACGCTGAATGTGGAGAACGCGAAGGAATTGTCTCAGGCCCTCCGAAAGGCCGGACCTCAAGACACCGTCCTTCTGAGTGGCGAATTCGGGCAAGTCACACTCGAAGGGGTGCGGCCAGAGGGTAGCGTAACCATCCGTCCGGCAAAGGCGGGGGCTGCGCACTTCGAAGGCATCCGCCTGAGGAGTTGTGCGAACCTCAGCTTCGAAGGTCTCAGATGCTGGCCGAACGCGCCGGTCCCGCCAAGCAGGAACAAGCCCTATCTCATAACCTCCACCCCGAACTGTTCAGGCATCGAATTGATCGACTGCCTTTTCCGGGGCCGGGTCGACAGCGACGACCACGCAAAATGGTCGCTCGCGGACTGGCAGCAGGCCAAGATCGGCGCGGCGCTTCTGCGCGGCCCGCGAAGCGTCATCCGCACCTCTGCCGCCATCGGCGTTTACTTCGGGTTCGGCGTCAGTGGAAAAAGCTCTGAAATTTTTGGGAACCTCGTTCAGGGGTTTTCGGGCGACGGACTTAGAGCGACCGAGGACAACTGCGTTGTCATCGGCAACCGTGTCACCGACGCGATGCAGATCGACAACAACCATTGCGACGGATTTCAGGCCTTCAAGACCAAGGGGCTGCTCGACGGGCTTGTCCTCAAGGATAACGTCCTGATCGAATGGACCGTGCGACCCGACAATCCGCTTCGGGCGAAGATGCAGGGATTGAGCCTGCATAACGGGCCCTACGCGAACGTGGTTGTACGCGACAACTCGATTGCCAGTTCGACCGCGAATGGCATCCGAATGCACGCCGTGCGCGACCTGGAAGTGACCGGCAACCGGGTGCGCAATGTGGACGGAAAGCGCGGCAACCATCCCTGGATCTGGGTAAAAAGGTGTTCCGGAAAAATCGTGGTGACGGACAACGAAGCCGAGAAGTTCAATTTGCAGCCCGAAGCCACGCAAAGTCGTAACCGCGAGCCTGACTACTCAGTACGCTACTGACGCCCGTCACGTCGTGCGGCCATGATGCCTGCACAGAGTTCGCCGGATGACTTGTTGGTTTGGAGCGGGCGGCGGGAATCGAACCCGCGTCATCAGCTTGGAAGGCTGAGGTCTTACCATTACACAACGCCCGCACAGCGCCCGTTAGCTAGTCGACGATGCAGGTCGCGTCAAGGTGGCCACAGCAATTTCCAGCAACACTAGTTCCTGCACACGAAAGCTTGGCGGGGACAGCCCGATCTTGATTTCAGTCTGCCTGAAAGCTCCCAACCGGCACATAGCTGCTTTTCATCACTTCGATTATCGCGGAGCCTCAGCTCCTCCAGTTCAGCCATTCGTTCCTGTCGCAGCGGTTTTCGCGAAGCGAACGATGCGAGCGCAGGACGTAGCTGCCATTGCACGGTCCGCCCCAGAGCTTCGGCTTGCTCGACGCCGTGAACAGCGATGAAACGCGGCGCAAGTTGCATCTGGGCGCGGCCGCCTTTCCGATCAAACTTTGGGAAACAATGCCGCGCGCAGTTTGCCTGCCGCGGTCTGCAACGTCTCCTTGCGGGCAATGGCCTGTTCCAGCGATATCCGCTGCGTCGGTCCGTGAAACGCAAGAGCGGCGACGAATCGTCCAGCCGGATCAGTGACCGGCACGGCAATAGCCACCATCCCTTCGAGGAATTCCTCCCGGTCGAGCGAATAGTCGAGCTGGGCGATCGTCGCCAACTCCTTCAACAAGGGGCCGGGCTCCGTATGTGTAGACGAGGTCATCCGCGACAGGGTCAGCGATGAGACAAACCTCTCCCGCGCGTCCGGCGCGAGGCTCGCCAGAAAACACTTGCCGCTGGCCGTGCAGTGAAACGGTACATTGGTGCCAATCGGCAGCTGAATGCGAAAGGCCCAGTCGGTCTCAACCCGGTCGAGATATCGCATGCCGGAGTCTTCGGGCATGACGTAGTTCACCGTTTCGCGCACCTCGCGTGCGACCTCCAGAAGTATCTGATGTCGCACGATATGGTCGCGTGAACTGTACATAAGCCCAGAGCCAAGCTCGCGTAGTCTCCGGGCAACCTGGTACTGCCGATCCTTTCCATGGCGCGTAAGGAAACCGTTTTCTTCGAGCGTGGTGCACAGCCGGTGCACTGTCTGCTTCGGAAGACCCAGAGTTTCATTGATTTCGGTTGCGGTCATCGCACGGTCGCTTTTCCCAAGAATTTCAAGGATCAGCAGGGTCCTGAGGTTGGTCGGTATCCGGTCGGTTTCAGCCATTGGATATGTCTCGGGCAAATTGTTCGTGGATTTGAGCGCAAATTACTGTAGCGTGACCAAACTACAAAAATCGAGACCATAAGTCTCATTTTTTGTACTTTGGGGGGATATGGAATTCGACTTCGTCATAGTCGGTGCCGGTTCCGCGGGTTGTGCACTTGCCAACCGGCTATCCGAGAATGGCCGGTTCTCGGTTGCGCTGCTTGAGGCTGGCCCACGGGATACGAACCCGTGGATCCACATTCCCGTCGGCTATTTCCGCACCATGGGGAACCCCCGCGCCGATTGGCGCTACCGCACCGAACCGGATGAAGGCATTGCCGGAAGGTCCATCGCTTGGCCGCGCGGGCGCGTTCTTGGCGGATCAAGCTCGATCAACGGTTTGCTTTACGTTCGCGGTCAGCCGCAGGACTACGACGGCTGGGCGCAGGCAGGTTGTGTGGGGTGGTCATGGGACGACGTACTGCCTTTCTTCAAGCGTTCCGAGACCTGGAAGGGTGATGATCCGGACGGATTGCGCGGGCGCAACGGGCCGCTTTCAGTCCAGACCTCGCGGCTGAAGCGCGAGATTGTCGATCGTTGGATCGAAGCGGCCCAGGAAGCTGGGTATCGTCACACACCTGATTACAACGGCGCAGATCAGGAAGGTGTCGGGCATTTTCAACTGACGATGAAAGGCGGCCGCCGCTGCTCGTCGGCTGTCGCTTACCTTGGGCCCGCGCGCGGGCGGAAGAACCTTGAGATCATCACCGATGCTCAGACCGAGAAAGTGCTGATCACCGAGGGCAATGTTGTCGGTGTGCGCGCTCGAGTTGCGGGCCAGTTCAGGAATATTCACGCAAGGTGTGAAGTGATCCTGAGCGCCGGGGCCATCGGATCGCCGCAAATCCTCATGCTGTCGGGAATTGGCGATGCCGACGATCTCCGCCCGCTCGGGATCGAGATGCAGGCCGACCTGAAGGGTGTCGGCAAGAACTTGCAGGACCATCTTCAGGCCCGCCCGGTCTTCAAGACCGGATTGACGACGATTAATGTTGAAACCAGCAGCCTGCTCAAACAGGCTAAAATCGCAATTCAATATGCACTAACGCAGCGCGGCCCGATGACCATGGCCGCGAGCCTCGGCACGGCTTTCCTGAAGACCGAGCCGCATCTCGAAACCCCCGACATCCAGTTCCATATCCAGCCGTTCAGCGCCGACAGTCCGGCGGAAGGCCCGCACGATTTCTCGGCGTTCACGGCTTCCGTCCTTCAGCTTCGACCGGAAAGCACCGGGCACCTTGCGCTGAAGTCCGCCAACATGGATGACCACCCGGCGATCCACCCGAACTACCTCGCGACCGATACCGACCGACGGACGCTAGTGAAGGGCATTCAAATCGCGCGCAGGATTGCCCGGACCGATCCGCTGAAAGCGCATATCACCGAAGAACATGCGCCCGGAGAAGGCGTGGCATTCGACGACGAAGCGGGCACGCTGGAATGGGCGCGCCGCAATGCGGTGACGATTTATCACCCGACCGGCACCTGCAAGATGGGGATCGACCCGATGGCGGTAGTGGACCCGCGACTGCGCGTGCGGGGGATACGAGGCCTGCGGGTGGCGGATGCTTCGATCATGCCGCAGATCGTCAGCGGCAATACCAACGCTCCGGCCATCATGATCGGCGAGAAAGCGAGTGATTTCATTCTGGAGGACAACACCAGGTAAGAGCCCCAGCAGCGAGAATAGAGTTCCGGTGGCCCAATCAGGGAGGAGACATCGGAACAAGACAGAGCCAAGACCGCGCCTTCGCCTTGGGTCTGCATAACAATGACCGGAAGGCACCACATCAAGGGAGGAAAATTGATGTTTAGTTTCAAGAGATTGGCGATAGGGGCCGCGGCTCTCGCCGTGACGGCATCGGCGGGATTAGCCGAAACCGTGATCCGTGTGCAGTCGGTGATCCCCGCACAGGCGGACGAAGTGACCATGCTTAACGAATTCGCCGCCGACGTGCTGGCGCTGACCGACGGGTCGGTAAAGATCGAGGTCCTGCCTGCCGGAGCGGTCGTTGGTGTGCAGGAAACGCTCGATGCGGTCGACAGCGGGCTGATCGAAGGCGGCTTTGCCTGGACCCATTACTGGTCCGGCAAGCACCCGGCTGCCATGCTCTTTGGCTCGCCAGTGGCAGGCGCCGGCGTTGGCATCGACAACATCGCCTTTCTAAGCTGGTTCCAGTACGGCGGCGGCAAGGAGCTTTATGACCGGCTCTGGGACGAGATGGGCGTAAACGTCAAAGGCTTCATGCTTCAGCCCGTCGGACCCGAAGCGCTGGGCTGGTTCAAGGAACCGATCGCCAGCATGGAGGATTTCCGCAAGTATCGTTTCCGGACCCCGCCGGGCATTCCGGGCCAGACCTACAAGGACATCGGCGTCGCCTCGGTTGCGATGGGCGGTGGCGACATCCTGCCAGCGCTCGAGAAGGGCACCATCGACGCCGCGGAATGGTGCTGCCCCAAGCCTGACTCGGTCTTCGGCTTTCAGAAAGTTCTGAAGCACTACTACCTGCAAGGCCTGCATCAGGTCGTTGTGAATGCCGATCTCTACATCAACGGCGACGTATACGACTCGCTAACCCCACTGGAGCAGAAGGCGCTGGAAGTGGCGGCCAATGCGTCGCTTTCCAAGTCCATGTCCTACCGGATCTACGAGAACGGCAAAGCACTTAAGGACCTGACCGAGAACCACGGCGTCATCCTGCATGACACGCCCGAGGATTATTTCTCGCAGTACATGGAAGCGGCCAAGGCGGCGCTTGAAACCAACGCAGCCGAAAACGAGTTCTTCGCCGAAGTCTGGCAGAGCCAGAAGGATTTCGCCGAGATCGCGGTGCCGTTCTGGGCCGGGGCGCAGACCTCGAACGCCAACCTTGGCAAGGCATTCGCTGACAGCCTGAAGTAAACTGGCGCAAACCTTGAAAGCCCCGGCCCATCCGGGGCTTTCCACCAACAATACGCAAATTCGACAGGAACGGATGGAATGGCCGAAGAGGTAATCCCCGAAGAGCTCGACATCACGGACGAGCTCATCGCCGAGCGACGCGCCGAAGAACCGGGCCAGACGCCGGAGGACATGACCCCGTGGCAACGTCCGATCACCGCGACAATCGACGTGATCAACCTGTGGGCCGGGCGGATCATCTGTTTGCTGATGATCCCGCTTATCCTCTCCATCGTCTTCGAGGTCTTTTCGCGCAACATGTTTGCCGTCCTGACTCAGAATGGCATGAACGAACAGGCCATCGCTTGGGGCTTTGGCCCGACGCTCTGGGTTTACGATGTCAGCCGAATGCTGGGCGGTGTGCTGTTCATGGCCGCGGCAGGCTATGCCCTGATGCGCGGGGTGCACATCCGCGCGGATTTCCTTTACCGGAACTGGTCATCAAGAACGCAGGCCACTGTCGACGCCGTGCTCTACCTCGCCTTCTACATCCCGGCGATGCTGTTTTTCACGTGGGTCTCGACGGAGTACTGGCTCAAGGCATTTCTCTCCGGTGAGCAGGCCAGCGATTCAACCTGGGCGCCGTTGCTCTGGCCTGCCCGGTTGGCGATGCCGGTCGGAGCGTTCCTGCTGCTGATCCAGGGCCTGCCGGAGCTTTTCCGCGCCTTTCACAAGATGGGCAAGGTGCGCGAGCGCAGGTTCCTGCGGATCCTCCCCGTCTATCTGGCGGTGCTGGCGCTGGTGACCGCGGCCGTATTCTTTCCCGATACAGTGCCCATCGGCGAGTGGTGGACCGACGCATTCGGTCGGCAAGGTCTGCTCGACATCAGCAAACCCACCATTGGCCTGATCATGCTTGCAGTCATGCTCTTCGCCATTTTCGTCGGCTTCCCGATATCGTTCACGCTGATTTTCCTGGGCTTCGTCTTTGGCACTTGGGGGGCGAACTTCAAACTTGCGACATTCCTGATGTCGCTTCAGACCAACTCGGTCATGCTGTCCGATCAACTGGTCGCGGTGCCGCTCTTTATCTTCATGGGCATCGTCATGGAGCAGGCCGGGCTGATGGAACGGTTGTTTCAGGCGGTGCAGATGATGATGAGCCGCACCCGTGGCGCGCTGTTCATTGCGGTTCTGTTTGTCTCGACGATCTTTGCGGCCGCCACCGGCATCGTCGGTGCTTCGGTCACGATCCTCGGCATCATGGCCGCCCGGACGATGAACAAATCCGGCTATGACGTGCGCCTTGCCGCCGGAACGATCACGGCTGGCGGCACGCTTGGCATCCTGATCCCGCCATCGATCATGTTGATCGTCATGGGTCCGGTGCTGGAAGTGCCAGTGACGGACCTGTTCCGGGCAGCGATCATTCCCGGCGTGATGCTGGCAGGCCTATACCTGATCTATGCGCTGGGTCGGTGTTGGCTCAATCCCAATCTCGGGCCGATACTACCGCCTGAAGAACAGCCAGTGACTTCGCGCTATTACCTTCTCGAAGTTGTGCTGGTGATGGCGTCGTTGATTGCCCTGATCTGGTTGATCACGCGCGGGCTGACGCAGGGCTACGGCTTCTTCTTCGGTGGATTGATCGTTCCGCTGGCTTGGGTCGGCGTCATGTTCGCTGTCTATTCCTGGCTCTCCCAGACGCGGCCAGGCGGCTTCTACTTCTCCGAATTGTGGTACGAATTCTTCATGGGACTGGTGCCGCCGACGGTGCTGATCGCCTTTGCGCTGGGTTCGATCCTTGCCGGATGGGCCACCCCGGCAGAAGCCTCGGCCTGCGGTGCTTTCGGCGCGGTGCTTCTTTCGATGCTTTATCGCAAATTCACCATACCGGGGCTGTACGATGCGCTGATCAAAAGTCTTGAGATTACCGTGCTGATCATGTTCCTCGTGGCGGCGTCGAACTTCTTCGGAGCGGTGTTTTCGAACCTCGGCACGCCGAAGATGTTGACCGAATTGCTCCTGTCCCTCGACATGTCGCCGGTACTGATCCTGATGCTGATCATGGCGCTGATCTTCCTGCTGGGCTGGCCGCTGGAATGGGTGCCGATCGTGCTGATCATCGTGCCGATCCTTATCCCCACCGTGACATCGCTCGATCTCGGATTTGAGAACCAGAACGATCTGCTGATCTGGTTCGCCATATTGGTGGCGGTGAATCTTCAGACTGCCTGGCTCAGCCCGCCCGTGGCGCTTTCGGCCTATTTCCTCAAGGGCGTCGTGCCCGAATGGGATCTGCGCGACATCTACCTGGGCATGATGCAGTTCATGGTGATCCAGCTTATCGGCCTGATCCTGATCTTCGTCTTCCCGCAAATCGCGCTTTGGCTTCCCAACTACATCTACGGAAATTGAGCGATCAGACGAACGAGTGATGTGATAGAACGATGAACGACCCGCGATCAGCACTTAGCTATCTTTTCTGGCCTCTCCTCGTCACGGCCATCGGGCTGGCCCTTTCTGCATGGCTGGGCTGGGCGACGCTCGGCACGGTGAGTGGTGCGCTTTCGTTTCTTCTGATTGGCACCGTGTTGGCCAGCCTCGAGATTGCGCTGTCATTCGACAATGCCATCGTGAACGCCAACAAGCTGGAAGAAATGACGCCCGTATGGCGCCAACGCTTTCTGACATGGGGCATCCTGATCGCGGTTTTCGGAATGCGGATCGTTTTCCCGCTGGCAATCGTCGCGATATTTGCCTGGGTTAACCCGTTCGAAGCCGTGCGGCTCGCGCTGGCGGACCCCGACGAATACGCTCGCATCATCGAAGGTGCGCACGGTTCGATCGCCGCATTCGGTGGGACGTTCCTGATGATGGTGGCACTGAATTTCTTTGTCGATCAGGACAAGTCCATTGATTGGATCGAAATTCTGGAAAAGCGGCTGCGCAAATGGGGATCGGTGCGCGGCTTTGAGATTGCCTTTGTTCTAACTATCGTCGTGCTGATCACCCGCGCTCTGCCCGACGATCACCGCGCGGATTTCCTGCTGTCATCGATCATGGGGTTGCTGGTCTTCACCATGGTCGACGGACTGGGGACCTACCTAGATCGGACTGAAAGCGAGATCAGTCACGCCGGCGCGCGCGGAGGGCTTGGTGCTTTCCTGTATCTCGAAGTGCTGGACGCCAGTTTTTCGTTTGACGGGGTCATCGGCGCATTCGCGCTGACCACGAACATCATCCTGATCGCCATCGGTCTGGGTGTGGGCGCGATGTACGTTCGGTCCATGACTATCATGCTGGTCGAGAAGGGAACGCTCCGGCAGTTTCGGTACCTCGAACATGGCGCATTCTATTCGATTTTCGCGTTGTCGCTGATCATGTTCATGCAGTCCCTGACGCATATCCCGGAAACGTTGACCGGTTTTGTCGGCGTCGCGTTGATCGGATTGGCTCTCTATTCGTCGGTCCGCCACAACCGGCGTGAAATCCAAAGTCTTACAGTTCAAGAGGATCAGTGAATGCCGCGCCACTACCTGAAGAAGGCAAGACTGTCGCCAAAAACCGATGCGATGGAAACACATGAGATCGTCAAGGGCATCCTGGCCGAGATCGAGGCCGGAGGCGACGCGAAGGCTTTGGAATACGCCAAGAAATTTGACAACTACGAAGGCAGCATACTGCTTTCGCCTGAAGTGATCGAAGCGGCCTGTGCGCAGGTTCCGGACAAGCTGAAAGCGGACATCCGCTTTGCCCATGACAACGTGCGCCGGTTTGCAACGTTGCAGAAAAGCACCCTGAGGGATGTGGAAACGGAACTGACCCCGGGGTTTGTCACCGGCCAAAAGGCGATCCCGGTGGCAGCCGCGGGCTGCTATGTGCCGGGCGGACGCTACAGCCACATCGCCAGCGCAGTCATGACCGTGACCACAGCCAAGGTGGCAGGGTGCAAGCATATCACGGCTTGCTCGCCGCCCCGTCCCGGCGTCGGCGTCGCCCCTGCCATTGTCTATGCCGCCCATATATGTGGCGCTGACAAGATCATGGCGATGGGTGGCGTGCAGGGCGTGGCGGCGATGACCTTCGGCCTGTTCGGCTTACCGCCGGCCAATATTCTCGTCGGCCCCGGCAACCAGTTCGTAGCGGAGGCGAAGCGCATTCTTTACGGCCGCGTCGGCATCGACATGATCGCCGGGCCGACGGACAGCCTGATCTTGGCTGATGGTCATGCGGATGCGCATATCGTTGCCACCGATCTCGTCAGTCAGGCCGAGCATGGCTACAATTCACCAGTGTGGCTGGTGACGGACAACCGCCAACTGGCCGAGGATGTCATGGCTCGCGTGCCAAAGCTGATCGACGATCTGCCCGAGGTGAACCGCGAAAATGCCGCCGCCGCGTGGCGCGACTATGCCGAGGTGATTGTGTGTGAGGACCGCGAGGATATGGCTGCCTGTTCCGACGAATACGCGCCCGAGCATCTGACGGTGCAAGCCGCAGATCCCGACTGGTGGCTGGACCGGTTGACCTGCTACGGCTCGCTTTTTCTCGGCGAGGAAACAACGGTTTCCTTTGGAGACAAGGCCGCGGGCACCAACCATGTCCTGCCCACGTCGCGCGCAGCGAATTACACCGGCGGTCTGTCGGTCCACAAGTACCTGAAGATCGTGACTTGGCAGCGCTCGACGCGCGAGGGATCCAAGGCAGTAGCCGAAGCGACGGCTCGCATCTCTCGGCTGGAAGGGATGGAGGGGCACGCCCGCGCCGCCGATGTACGGCTGGCCAAATACTTCCCGGATGAAACGTTCGATCTGACGGCCGATGGATGATCCGAGCGGCCTTTTCGACCTGACAGGCAAGATCGCCTGCGTTACCGGTGCCAGCTCTGGCCTGGGGCGGCGGTCGGCACTTGTTCTGGCGCGAGCCGGCGCGCGTGTGTTGGTGCTGGGCCGCCGCACGGACGCGCTGAACGCACTGACGGCCGAGATCGGGGCGACTGCGGCCAGCGTCGTCGCCGATCTTGCGGCCGGACCGGACATGACGGCGCTGCGTGACGCCGTTTCGGCGCCTTTCGGCGCGCCGGATATCCTTGTGAACGCCGCAGGGGTCAATACAAGGCAAGCGGCGGACGACGTGACACCAGAGGGCTGGGAGGCGACGCTCACGCTCAACCTCTCAGCACCGTTCTTTCTCGCCCAGGCGCTGGTGCCTGCAATGAAGGCGCAGGGCTGGGGCCGGATCGTGAACTTTGCCTCTCTACAGAGCACGCGTGCCTTTCCCGGCGGCATCGCCTACGGCGCCAGCAAGGGGGGAATTGCTCAGGTAACCCGTGCCATGGCCGAAGCCTGGTCGCCTTTCGGAGTTACCGCAAACGCACTTGGCCCCGGCTTTTTTCCGACCGAGTTGACGCAGCCTGTTTTTGACGATTCCGACCGCGCGGCGCGCAATGCTGCCCAGACCTGCATTGGCCGCAATGGTCGGCTCGACGATCTTGACGGGCCGTTGGTGTTCCTGTGTTCCGAGGCGTCACGTTACGTTACCGGACAGATCCTGATGGTCGATGGGGGATATTCAGCGAAATGAAAGCAATGGTTTACGAAGGCGTTGAAACGCTCGCCATACGCGATGTGCCCATGCCTGAACCGCACTCCGACGAACGCCTGGTCCGCGTGGAAGCCGTGGGGGTTTGCGGCTCTGACATGCATGCCTATCTGGGCCATGACGCGCGCCGCCCTGCCCCGCTGATCCTCGGGCATGAGGCCGCGGGAGTGATTGAGGCAGGCCCGCAGATCGGCCGCCGGGTGACGATCAACCCGCTGGTCACTTGCGGCAATTGCCCAGCCTGCCGCGCAAGGCGCGAAAACCTGTGCCCGGACCGGCAGATCATATCCATTCCGCCGCGCGAAGGCGCCTTTGCGCAATTCGTCGCGGTTCCCGACACCAACCTTGTGACCGTGCCGGACGACGTGCCGCTCAAAAAGGCCGCTCTCGCCGAACCGCTGGCGGTAAGCTGGCATTCCGCGCGCCTTGGCCTTGCCGCGTTGCACCCCGATCAAGACCAGCGCGCACTCGTAATCGGTGGTGGCGCGATCGGACTGGCTGCGGCACTGGCCTTGCGGGCGATGGGCGTGGACGACGTCACCATCGTCGAACCCAATGATGCTCGGCGAAGCTATCTGGCGGATCGCTGCGGCCAGCGCGTTGCCGCCGAGGTTGGTGGACCTGTGTCGTTGGTGATCGATGCCGTGGGGCTTGCCACAACCCGCGCCGCGGCGTCGGCCTGCGCGCAACCCGGCGGCGTGATCGTTCATATCGGATTGGGGGAAGATGCCGGTGGTCTGGACATCCGGCGAATGACCTTACAGGAGCTCACCTTCATCGGGACCTATACCTACACCGCGCAGGATTTCCGCGACGCGGCGCAGGCGCTCTTTTCAGGCGCGCTGGGAACGCTCGACTGGATCGATGAACGCACTCTGGCCGATGGCCCGCAGGCCTTTCGGGATCTGA
This sequence comes from uncultured Rhodobacterales bacterium, assembly GCA_965368915.1. Taxonomy (GTDB): domain Bacteria; phylum Pseudomonadota; class Alphaproteobacteria; order Rhodobacterales; family Rhodobacteraceae; genus Albidovulum. The sequence continues at coordinate 34,692 of CBDUOT010000010.1, forward strand.
GCGCCGGAGTGGTGGCCGCGCCTAAAATCGTGCTGACCCCCTGGGCCTAGACCGCCCCTTCCCTAGGGCACCAATTCAAAGGAGACCGACATGTACAACAAGGTGCTCGTGGCCATGGCGCTCGACCACGGCATCTCGCCGCAGATGCTGGAGATTGCCAAAGCTCTCTGCAATGAGGGCGGCGAGATTATTGCTATCCACGTCTTCGAGGCGCCACCGTCTTCAGTCAGCACCTATCTAGGTGAAGACGCAGTGCGCGACGGATTCGAACGGGCGCGCAAGCTGATGGCGGAAAAGACGGCACATCTCGACAATATCTCCGCCAAGATCGTCCGGGGGCACACCTACCGCACGATCATCGACTATTCCGCCAACCATGACATCGATTGCATCGTGATCGGCTCGCATCAGCCGGATTTCAGCGACTACCTGCTTGGGTCCACCGCGGCGCGGGTTGTTCGCCACGCCCCCTGCGCCGTGCACGTGTTTCGCAGCAGTTGATACTGGCGTCAGGTTAGAAGGTCATGGGTAATGGGCAGACAAGTAGCGTCCCTAGAGTCCCATGTTTCCGACGTCACGCATTTTTGGCCAGTTTTTCGTCCACGATCGCGACCGCTTCTGACACCGCCGGATGCGACTCGCCCAGCGCGTCAGCGACCAGCTTGATCAGCCGGTCGACACGTTCGATGTTCTTGGCACCCGAATAAACTGCGCGTGCGGCGGACGAAGGCTTGGCAAGGTTTTTCGCAGCCGCCGCGTATTTCTCGAACGGTACGAGGTCTTCCGGATCGGCGCCGAGCCGCTCGACAAGCCCGTTTACGAAGCCGTAGATCTCCTTCGATTGCTCAAGGTCGCCGTGTACCGCGTCGCGGATCGAGCGGGGGCCGTCGGCCGTGATGCAGCGGTAGTTACCCGTCGCCAGCATCGCCCACTTCGCGAAGGGCACGAACAGCGAATCGAATACCCTCAGCTTGACCGGAACGTCCTTGCCGTCGACGCGATAAGCATCGATGTCGGCTTCAAGCGTTTCGAGCATTTCGTTCAGCTTCGGATCGTCGAACTTCGACACCTTGAAGTTCGTGGGCAGGCCGACATGCAGAACGTTCGGCTTCTCTTCCGGAGGCCTGAAAGCTTGCGGGTCCGGAGAGCAAAGCGTCATCAGCCCCGGATCGAAAGCTTCCCAGATTTCGGGATTCAGAAACGCCCCTTGCAGGCGCGAGCAGTCCAGCCCGGGAATGCGCTTCAGGTATGGCAGCGGCGGCATGTTCATGATCGACATGCACGGCACCTTCGCCTCGGCGGTTCGCTTGAGAAGATCGGTCAGCGACGGATGCGAATACTGCGGCTCCTGCATGGCGAGGCAGACGAGGTCATACTCTTCTGGCCGAGCGTCTTCGGGCGTCACGGCGTCGAGCGTCCCGGGGAGGGATTTCGAGAAGAAGCTGCGATGCGCGTCTTCATCGCGCAGCTTGATCCGAACTTCGGTCCCTTCAGAATTTATCAGGGCCGCCGTTTCGGCGCGGCAGACGAGCGTGACGTGGTGACCCGGCGCAATGAGCTTCGTGCCGAGAAGGGAACCGTAAGAGGCTCCGAGAATGAGGATTTTATAGGCCACTGTCGAAGTCCTCCCAGCATTATCACAGCGTTACTTGACTGCCGGACGCTGGTTTTCTGCACCAAACCCGACACTTCCTGTCCGGAAAGACCATGTTTGGAACACGCGACGAAAAGAAGGTGACAAATTCGCGCGGCCACCAGCCAGAAAGCGGCGGCCGCGCGAGGGGGATCGCTAGCCCAGGAGCTCGACCAGCGTTTCCCCGAGTTTCGCCGGCGACGGCGAGACGCGAATGCCAGCGGCCTGCATCGCCGAGATCTTTTCTTCCGCACCTCCCTTGCCGCCGGAGATGACCGCGCCGGCATGGCCCATCGTGCGGCCCGGTGGGGCCGTTCGGCCGGCAATGAAGCCGACGGTGGGCTTCTTGCGCCCCCTCTTCGCCTCGTCGATCAGGAACTGGGCGGCGTCCTCCTCGGCCGAACCGCCAATCTCGCCGATCATGATGATCGACTTGGTTTCGGGGTCAGCGAGAAACATCTCGAGAATGTCTATGAACTCCGTTCCCTTCACGGGATCGCCGCCGATGCCGACGGCCGTCGACTGCCCCAGCCCTGCCTGCGACGTCTGAAAGACCGCCTCATACGTCAGTGTCCCGGAGCGCGAGAGGACGCCGACCGAGCCCTTCTTGAAGATAGAGCCCGGCATGATGCCGATCTTGCATTCATCGGGCGTCAGCAGGCCCGGACAGTTGGGTCCGATCAGGCGGCTGTTCGATGCGTCGAGCTTTTCCTTCACACGCACCATGTCCTGAACCGGCACCCCTTCGGTGATGCAGGTGATCAGCTCGATACCTGCATCGATCGCCTCTTCGATGGCGGCCGCCGCGCCTGCGGGGGGAACATATATGACGCTGGCCGTCGCGCCCGTCGCATCCTTCGCCTCGGCAACGCTGGCAAAGATGGGAAGGCTTTGCCCGTTCGACCCCGTCCAGTTGGTGCCGCCCTTCTTCGGATGCGTTCCCGCGACCATCTGGGTGCCGTGGTAGCCGAGGGCCTGTTCGGTGTGGAAAGTACCGGTCTTGCCGGTCAAACCCTGGACGATGATCTTTGTGCTCTTGTTGATGAGGATCGACATCGCCCTACCCTTTCACTGCCTGAACGATTTTCTGAGCGGCATCGTCCAGATCGTCGGCCGCGATGACGTTCAGACCGCTTTCGTTGATGATAGCCTTGCCCTCGGCAACCTTGGTGCCCTCTAGCCGGACGACCAGCGGCACCTTCAGGCCCACTTCCTTTACCGCAGCGACCACGCCGTCGGCGATCACGTCACAGCGCATGATGCCGCCGAAAATGTTGACGAGGATCCCCTTCACGTTCGGATCGGAGGTGATGATCTTGAAAGCTTCCGTCACCTTTTCTTTCGTCGCGCCGCCGCCGACGTCGAGGAAGTTCGCAGGCTCGGCCCCATAGAGCTTGATGATGTCCATCGTCGCCATGGCGAGGCCCGCACCATTGACCATGCAACCGATATCGCCATCCAGCGCGATGTAGGCCAGATCGTGTTTCGAGGCCTCGATTTCCTTCGCGTCCTCTTCAGTCTCATCACGGTAAGCCATGATGTCCGGATGGCGGAACAAGGCGTTGTTATCGAAGGAAACCTTCGCGTCCAAAACCTGAACCTCATTCGACTTGGTGACGATCAGAGGGTTGATCTCCAGCAGGCTCATGTCCTTGGCGGTAAACGCCTCGTAGAGCGCCTTGAACAGAGCGATCCCCTGCTCGCGCGCCTTCCCGGTCAGCTTGTATGCGTCCGCGATCCGGGCCGCGTCCGTATCGGTGCAGCCGGTCGAAGCGTTGATGGCGAACGTATGAATCAGCTCGGGCGTCTTTTCCGCGACAGCCTCGATATCCATGCCCCCTTCGGTGGAAGCGATGAAGGAGTTCTTGCCCGTTTCACGGTCCACGAGAATCGACAAATAGAGTTCGCGGTCGATGTCGGCGCCATCTTCAACATAGAGACGGTTTACCTGCTTTCCGCCCGGCCCCGTCTGGTTTGTGACCAGCGTATTGCCTAGCATTTCCTTGACGTTGGCCAGCGCCTCTTCAGCAGAGAACGAGACCCGGACACCGCCCTTGGCGTCGGCGGCCAGCTCCTTGAACTTGCCCTTGCCTCGGCCGCCGGCATGGATCTGGCTTTTTACGACCCAGACGGGCCCCTTCAGTTTTCCAATCTCCGACTCGGCTTGATCGGGGCTTGTGATGACAACCCCTTTCGCGACCGGTGCGCCGAAGCCCTTCAAGACTTCCTTGGCTTGATGTTCGTGAATGTTCATGTGTCCCTCCCTGACGCCGGTTCACTTGATCAGCGGCAACATTTCCTTGAATGCGTCCGTGCCGGCCTGTCCCAGCCATTCGAACACGACCATTTCTGTTGTGACAATGCTCACACCACCGGCACTGAGTCGAGCCAGGCAGGCCTGTTCGCTTTCAATCGTCCGCGAGGCCGTCGCGTCGGAAACCACGAAGACGTCGAAACCAGCTTCAACGAGACTCGCGGCGGTCTGAACGACGCAGATATGCGCCTCCATACCCGTCAGGATCGCTTGCCTACGACCGAGCGCCCGGAATGCCTCCGCGAAGCCCTGATCTTCCATGCACGAGAAGTGCATCTTCGGCAGAATCATACTGTTTCCGGCTGCGTTTCGGATCTCGGGAACGGTCTTTCCAAGCCCTTGGGGATACTGCTCGGTCAGCAGCGCGGGGACGCCGGTTTTCGCCGCCGCCTGAAGCAGAAGACGCGTATTGCGAATCGTGCGCGCGGGTGCCTGCATCGCAGGAACGAGACGCTCTTGCATGTCGATGACGATGAGCGCCGAATCGTGAGCTCTGATAAGCAATTCGCTCGCCTCCCGAAGCGAAGATTCATCAGGTATGTGGTATACCACAGGGCGTCCTGTCAACTATTTTCTGTGTAAAAACAATCACCAAAAAAGATTTGACGGCTTATGCATTGGGTGTAAGGTATACCACACACCGAATAGAACCGCGTAAGTGGTCACGGTGTGGTTCTGGGAGGAAACCGCGCGTGTCAATCGGCGAAAAGCTCATTCCGATTGCCGAAAACTTCACGCTGAAGGATCACACCTTCAAAGTGTTGCGAGACGCGATTCTCGACATGGATATTTACCGCCCGAACGCCGATTTACGGCTTGATGAACGGCAGTTGGCAGAGCGTCTGGGCATCTCACGCACACCCATCCGGGAAGCTCTGGCGCGTTTGGCTCAGGAAGGCCTCGTCGAGATAGCCCCGCGCAAGGGCGTGTTTGTTTGCCGCAAGACGCGCGAAGAAATTCTCGAGATGGTTGTCACATGGGCTGCGCTGGAAAGCATGGCGGCGCGTCTGGCATGCGAAAACGCGACCGATGCCGCGATCAACGCGCTGCGGCGCTTCGCGATCAAGCACAGCAGCGATGTCGAGCGGGCGGATATCGAAGAATATTCGGATGCGAACATCACGTTCCACCAGACCATCTTGGAACTGTCGGGCTGCACATTGCTTCGGACCACAGCCGACGGTCTGTTTACACACATGCAGGCGGTGCGCCGTCGGGCAATGGGTGAAAGCGATCGCGCGCGCCGGTCCGTGGCCGATCACATGGAAATTATCGACGCATTGATGGCGCGGGACGCCAATCTCGCGTCGCGCCGGGTGCGTGAGCACACGATGCGCTTGCACGATCACATCAGCAAAACCTGGGTAAGACTTGAAACACTCGGCTCGCAAAAAAGCGTGGCCAGCTGAACACTAACGGACAACGCGAGGACGCAAATGACTTCATCCGCAGCACTGAGCGTAGAGAAGCATCCGGAAGAGGCCGAATCCAAGGCCCTGACCGATGGCTTCCACCTGATCATCGATGCGCTGAAGATGAACGGGATCGAGAACATCTACCACGTCCCCGGCATCCCCGTGACCGACCTCGGCCGGATGATGCAGGCCGAAGGTATGCGAGTGGTCTCGTTCCGGCATGAGTCCAACGCCGGGAACGCCGCGGCGATTGCGGGCTACCTGACGAGAAAACCGGGAGTTTGCCTTACCGTTTCGGCGCCGGGCTTTCTGAATGGTCTCGTCAGCCTCGCCCACGCCACGACCAACTGCTGGCCGATGATTCTGATCTCAGGGTCGTCCGAGCGAGAGATTGTCGACCTTCAGAAGGGTGACTACGAAGAGATGGACCAACTGGCCATCGCGAAACCGCTCTGCAAGGCCGCCTACCGCATCCTGCACGCCGAGGATATCGGCCTCGGCGTGGCTCGCGCGATCCGCGCTGCGCTGTCCGGGCGGCCGGGCGGAGTTTACCTCGACGTGCCCGCCAGCCTTCTGGGCCAAGTGATGGACGCAGCCGAGGGTGCCAAGAGCCTGATCAAGGTGGTTGACCCTGCCCCGGCGCAGCTTCCGTCCTCTGCGGCGATCGACCGTGCGCTCAACGTGCTTAAGGGCGCCAAGAAGCCATTGATTATTCTTGGGAAAGGCGCCGCTTACGCCCAATGCGACGATCTCGTGCGCGCCTTCGTCGAAAAGACCGGCGCGCCCTATATCGCGATGTCGATGGCAAAGGGGCTTCTGCCCGACGACCACGAACAGTACGCCGGCGCCGCGCGCAGCCTCGTCCTAAAGGAAGCGGACTGTGTGATGCTGATCGGCGCGCGTCTCAACTGGCTCTTGTCCCATGGCAAAGGCAAGCAATGGGGCGAGCCGCACAGCAAGAAGTTCATCCACATCGACATCGACCCGAAGGAAATGGACTCGAACCAGCCGATCGATGCACCGCTCGTGGGCGACATTGAATCGACCCTTGGCGCGATGCTTGAGAAGATGGGCAAGTGGTCCGCGGCGCCCGCCGAATGGACTGACGCGGTCTATGCCAAGCGCAACCAGAACGTCGAGAAGATGGCGCCCAAGCTCGTCAACAACAACGTTCCGATGGATTTCCACGGCGCACTCGGGCGGCTGAAGAGGATATTCGCCGATCACCCGGATGCCATTCTGGTGAACGAAGGCGCCAACACGCTCGATTTCGCTCGCTCCGTCATCGACATGTCGAAGCCTCGCAAGCGGCTTGATGTCGGCACTTGGGGCGTCATGGGGATCGGCATGGGTACGGCAGTCGCCGCGGCGGTTGAAACCGGCCAGCCTGTGGTCTGTGTCGAGGGCGATTCTGCCTTTGGTTTCAGTGGGATGGAGGTTGAAACCATCTGCCGCTACAACCTGCCGATCTGCATCGTGATCTTCAATAACTCGGGCATCTACCGCGGGACCGATACCGACCCGACAGGCCGCGATCCGGGGACGACCGTCTTCGTCAAGGAAGCCCAATACGACATGATGATGCGCGCCTTTGGCGGTGAAGGTGTCACCGCCCGCAGCCCCGACGATCTGGAACGCGCGGTGCGCGACGCGATCGCCAGCAAAAAACCGACACTCGTCAACGCGATCATCGACCCGATGGCGGGCACCGAATCCGGCCGCATCGGCAACCTGAACCCACAATCCGTCGTCTCGAAGAAAACTTAAGGACCTGCTTAGATGAAAGCTCTTGAAGGCATCAAGATCCTCGACTTCACGCATGTGCAGTCTGGCCCGACCTGCACGCAACTGCTGGCCTGGTTCGGCGCCGACGTGATCAAGGTTGAGCGTCCGGGCGTGGGCGACGCGACCCGCAAACAGCTGGTCGACGTTCCGGGGGCCGATAGCCTCTATTTCACAATGCTCAATCACAACAAGCGATCGATCGAGCTGAACTCGAAGAACGAGACCGGCAAAGAGGTGCTGACGCGCCTGATCGAGGAATGCGACGTCATGGTCGAGAACTTCGCGCCGGGCGCTCTCGACCGGATGGGATTCTCCTGGGAACGTATTCAAGAGATCAACCCGCGCATGATCCTCGCCTCGATCAAGGGGTTCGGCCCCGGGAAGTACGAGGACTGCAAGGTCTATGAAAACATCGCTCAGTGTGCTGGCGGTTCGGCATCGACGACGGGTTTCCTCGACGGCCCGCCGCTCGTGACCGGTGCGCAGATTGGTGACAGTGGCACCGGGCTCCATCTTTGCCTCGGCATCGTCACGGCACTCTTCCAGCGGGAAAAGACCGGGCGGGGCCAAAAGGTTCTGGCGGCAATGCAGGACGGGGTTCTCAACCTCTGCCGCGTAAAGCTGCGCGATCAACAGCGGCTGGCTGTGGGCCCCCTGACCGAATACTCGCAGTTTGGCGAGGGCATTCCCTTCGGCGAGGCAACCCCGCGTGCAGGCAACGATTCGGGTGGTGGACAGCCGGGCCGCATCCTGAAGTGCAAGGGATGGGAGACGGACCCCAACGCCTACACCTACTTCATCACTCAGGCCGCGGCTTGGGAGAAGGTTTGTGACGTGATCGGCGAGCCGGACTGGAAGACCAAGCCCGGCTACGCGACGCCGAAGGAGCGCCTGGACAAGCTGAACGAGATTTTCGGACGGATCGAGCAGTGGACGATGACCAAGACCAAGTTCGAGGTCATGGATATCTGCAACCCGCTGGACATTCCGGTTGGTCCCATCCTGTCGACCAAGGAAATCATGGAAGACGATGGCCTGCGTGCAACCGGCACGATCGTCGATGTGGAGCACCCCGAGCGCGGACGCTATGTCACCGTCGGCTGCCCGATCAAGCTGAGCGACAGTCCGGTTGAGGTTGTCCGCTCGCCGCTTCTTGGAGAACACACCGCGGAAGTTCTGGCCAATGTTCTTGGCTACAAAGGTGATGATTTCGAGCGCATTGTGAGTTCCGGTGCGGTCGGCGAAGTCAAGGTCGCAGCGGAATGAGCAAGTCGATGCGCCTTATCGTCATGGGCCAGCAGGCATTCGGAAAGGATGCCTTGGCAAAACTTCTCGACCACGGTCAGGACGAGGTCGTCGCCGTCTATTGCGAGCCCGACAAAGAGGGCAAGCCGGTCGACCCGATCAAGGAGTTCGCACTGGAGAAGGGCCTGCCGGTCGAACAGCCTGCAAACTTCGACGATCAGTCAACGCTCGATACGTTGGCCAGCTACAAAGCGGACCTGATGGTCATGGCGTTCGTCAACGTCTTCGTCCCCGAAGCCGCGCGCGACACGCCGACCCTGGGTTCGATTTGCTTCCACCCGTCGCTCTTGCCGCTTCATCGCGGGCCGAGTGCGGTCAACTGGCCGATCATCATGGGGTCGAAGAAGTCCGGCTATAGCTGGTTCTACCCCAGCGACGGTTTGGACGAGGGCGACAGCCTCTTGCAGTGGGAATGCGACATCGGACCCGACGACACGGTGATCGATCTTTATTTCAAGAAGATCTATCCCTCCGCGATCGACTCCGTTCTGACGGTCTGCGACCTGTTTCGGGCCGGCAACCCGCCGCATATCGTGCCAAACGAAGCTGACGCCACCTATGAACGGCGCTGCACCAAGAAGCACGCGCACATCGACTGGAACAAGCCGGTTGGCCAGGTCTACGACCTGATCCGCGGTACGAACCCGGCGCCTGGCGCCTGGACGACGCTGAAGGGCGACGAGGTCCAGGTTTTCGACGCCGCCCGCGTTCCGGGTGATGGAATATCCAGCAAGATCATCGAAATCACCGACGACGGTGTCACAGTCCAGTGCATCGGCGGCCGCATTCTCGTGAAGCGGGTCCGGCCTGCCGGCGGCGGCAAGATCGCGGCAACCGAATGGGCAGCATCCGCCGGTCTGTCGGCTGGCGATGTCCTAGGCTCCTGAAAAAACAAGCTCGGTAAGGAAAATTGATGTCTGATATTGAGATCGCCCGCAAAGCCAACAAGAAGCCGATCCAAGAGATCGGTGAGAAGCTGGGAATCCCGACCGAGCACCTGCTGCCGTTCGGTCACGACAAGGCCAAGGTGTCCGAGGCCTTCATCAAGTCTCTTTCGAAGAACAAGAACGGTCATCTTGTCCTCGTGACCGCGATCAACCCCACCCCTGCGGGCGAGGGTAAGACCACGACCACGGTCGGTTTGGGGGATGGCCTGAACGCAATCGGCAAGAAGGCGGCGATCTGCATTCGCGAAGCGTCCCTTGGCCCGAACTTCGGGATGAAGGGCGGCGCCGCAGGCGGTGGAATGGCCCAGGTCGTGCCGATGGAGGACATGAACCTCCATTTCACGGGTGACTTCCACGCGATCACCTCGGCGCACAACCTTCTGGCCGCGATGCTCGACAACCACATCTACTGGGGCAACGAGCTGGATATCGACATCCGCCGCATTCCCTATCGCCGCGTCATGGACATGAACGATCGCGCTCTTCGGCAGTCGGTCGTCAACCTTGGTGGCGTCGCGAATGGTTTCCCGCGCGAAACCGGCTTTGACATCACCGTGGCCTCCGAAGTGATGGCGATCCTTTGCCTCGCGACCGATCTGCGTGATCTTGAGAAGCGCCTCGGCGACATCATCGTCGCCTATCGCCGCGATCGCTCGCCAGTGTATGCACGCGACATCAAGGCCGACGGCGCGATGACGGTGCTTCTGCAGCAAGCGATGCAGCCGAACCTCGTGCAGACGCTGGAAAACAACCCGGCCTTCGTGCATGGCGGTCCGTTTGCAAACATCGCCCATGGCTGCAATTCGGTCGTCGCTACAACGACGGCGCTGAAACTTGCTGACTACGTCGTTACCGAAGCGGGCTTCGGGGCGGATCTCGGGGCAGAAAAGTTCTTCGACATCAAGTGCCGCAAGGCAGGTCTGAAGCCCGAAGCGGTTGTCATCGTGGCCACCGTCCGCGCGATGAAGATGAACGGCGGCGTCGCCAAGGCCGATCTTGGCACCGAGAACGTCGAGGCGGTGAAGAAGGGCTGCGCGAACCTCGGCCAGCACATCGAGAACGTCAAACAGTTCGGCGTGCCCGCCGTTGTGGCCATCAACCACTTCGTATCGGACACGGATGCTGAAGTTCAGGCAATCAAGGATTACGTCGCCTCTCAGGGTTCCGAGGCGATCCTGTGCAAGCACTGGGCCCAAGGCTCCAAAGGTGTCGAGGATCTTGCGAAAAAAGTCGTGTCGATCGTGGAAAGCAAATCGGCACAGTTCGCGCCCCTCTATCCCGACGACATGCCGCTGTTCGAGAAGATCGAAACAGTCGCCAAACGTATCTATCGCGCCGATGAGGTGCTGGCCGACAAGAAGATCCGCGATCAACTGAAGCAGTGGGAAGAACAGGGCTACGGCAACCTTCCCGTTTGTATGGCCAAAACCCAGTATTCGTTCACCACCGATCCAAACCGCCGCGGCGCACCGCGCGGGCACAGCCTGCCGGTGCGCGAAGTCCGGCTATCCGCCGGCGCGGGGTTCGTTGTTGTGATCTGCGGTGAGATCATGACCATGCCGGGCTTGCCGAGGGTTCCTTCGGCCGAGTCCATTCGCATCAACAAGGACGGCCTGATCGACGGCCTGTTCTGAGGAGAGATCCAGGTGATACGCAAGATTCTGGTTCCGGTCAGGGGAGACGGCAAGGGCGACAATGTCCTTGCCCACGCCGCCGCTGTCGCGCACCGGCACATCGCCCACATCGTGGTCGTCCACTGTCGTCCGCGCGCGGAAGATCTTATGCCCTACGGCATCTATGTTCCTGACTTTCTGCGCAAGCAAATCGTCGATCAGTCCTACAAGGTCGCCGATCAGGAGGAAGCCGGGCTGAGGGCGGAACTCGAAGCCTTGGCGAAGACGCTCAAGCTCGACCAGTCCGGTGACAACATCGGCAAAGTCGCGACTTTGTCGTTCGTGGAAGAGGCTGGGCGACAGGTGGACGTGATCAAGCGCTACGGGCGTCTGGCCGACATGATCGCCGTGGCCAAGCCGGACCGTGACAGGAATCTCGGCAAGAACACCCTGAAAGCGGCGCTGTTCCATTCAGGGCGTCCGGTTCTGATGTGCCCGCACGCAGACACGCCGCCAACGACCCTTTCCGCCAAGGTCGCGATTGCATGGAACGGCAGCGCTGAAGCGGCGCGTGCGCTGTCGCAGTGCAAGAGCGTGCTGCGAGGTGCGGACAAGACCTGGATACTCACCAACGGCTCAGATGCCGGCCCCGGGACGTCAGCCGACGACCTTGTGGCCTACCTGGGGTTGCATGGAATAAATGCCGCAGTCCAAAAATTCGATGCCAAGCGTAACATCGGCAGCGAGCTGTTACGCGTCAGCACAGAGCTGGGCGCCGACATGATGATCATGGGCGCTTATGGTGACAGCCATGAAAGGGAAACGGTGTTTGGAGGAAACACCCAGACCGTCGTTGATACTGCGCAGGTGCCAGTGCTTCTGAATCACTGACGAACAAGGCGCTGGCAGGCATGAAAGGAGGAAAGGTCGCATCAAGAACGGCCTCGGAATGGCGAGAGAATTTCTCGCAACAAGACTGAAAGCCAAAGGGAGGACAAAATGGCTAATACTACCAATGTACTTTCAAGGATTGTCGGTACGGCCGCACTTGGTCTGATGACTCTTGCCGGAGCGGCCCAGGCATGGGAGCCCAACAAGCCGATCGACTTCGTGATCATGGCGGGCGCCGGCGGCGGTGCTGACCAGATCGCGCGTTTCCTGCAGTCGGTTGCCGAAAAGAAGGATCTGACGAGCAGGCCGCTCGTGCCCAACAACAAGGGCGGCGGATCGGGTGCCGAGGCGCTTATCGCGCTGAACACCGCGAACGATCCGGATCATACGATCCTCGTGACACTGAACTCGTTCTTCACGACGCCGATGCGCCAGGAGAACCTCGGGATCGATGTTGCGACCTTCACACCGATCGCGATGATGGGCGTCGATCCATTCGTTCTTTGGGTTCACAAGGACAGCGGCATCACGTCGTTCGAACAGTGGCTCGAGACGGTGAAATCGTCCGATGAATACATCATGGGCGGCACCGGCAAAGGCCAGGAAGACTCGATCGTGATCGCGTTCATGGAGAAGGCCTTCGATATCAAGGTCAAGTACATCCCCTACAAGGGCGGTGGCGACGTGGCCAAGGATCTTGCCGGTCAGCAGATCATGGCAACCGTGAACAACCCTGCCGAGACCAAGGGCTTCTACGCCAATGGCGACGTGGTTCCGCTGCTCGCGTTCTCGGATGAACGCATGCCGGCCTTCCCGGACGTTCCGACCGTGAAGGAAAAGGGCCACGACTTCAGCTACTACAACCAGCGTGCCGTTGTCGGCGCTCCGGGACAGTCGGCTGAGGCTGCCGAGTACTACCAGAACCTCTTCAAGACGATCTACGACACTGAAGAGTGGCAGGGCTACATGGAATCCGAAAGCCTGTCCCCGCTGTGGATGAGCCCGGACGAGCAGAAGGCCTACTGGCAGACGCAGATCGAGAACCACAAGGAACTGCTTGCCGGCATGGAAGAGTAACAAGCTCCGCTTAGCCGATACAACAAGGTACTCAGGGAGGTCGCGATGCGGCGTGGAGAGTTCATTACGGCAGGCATTCTGGCCGTCCTGTCTATCTACATCATGTGGAAAAGTACCGAGTTGAACATCGGCTACATCAGGGGTGAAGGACCGGGAGGCGGAGCTTGGCCGTTCTGGCTCTCGGCGATCATACTGATCTGCACAGCCCTGATCATGCTAAACGCGGCAAGGCGGACATCTCCGCCTTCCCGCTCCACCGAGCCCGTCCTCGATGCGGAGGGGCGCAAGATGCTGGTTCAGGTCTTCGGTGGGATCTTCGTCTTCGTCGCGCTCGTCGGCATCATCTCGATGTACGGGGCGATGATGGCGTTCCTGTTCTACTACCTGTGGTTCCTCGGGCGCCACACTTTGCGGCTGTCGCTGGTCATCTCGATCGCGACGCCGGTCGTGTTCTTCTTTTTCTTCGAGGCGCTGATGCGGGTGACTCTGCCCAAGGGCATGAAGTTCACCGAGCCATTCTTCAACTGGCTGAACACGCTCATCTACTGAGGCGCAACGACGGATGTCCGACAGGACCAGGGAGCGAAACTAACTATGGAAATTCTTGCCCTTCTTTCCGGCGGCCTCTTCGAGGCTTTGCAGCCGATCAACCTCTTGCTGATCATTCTTGGTGTCACGCTGGGTCTTTTCATCGGCATGATGCCTGGTCTCGGATCGGTGAACGGTGTGGCGATCCTCTTGCCGATCACGTTCCTCGTACCTCCAGCCTCGGCAATCATCTTCCTGGCGGCGATTTACTACGGCGCCATGTATGGCGGGGCGATCAGCTCGATCACGCTGGGCATTCCCGGCGCCTCGACAGCGGTTGCCACGACCTTCGACGGGCGGCCTCTGGCCTTGAAGGGCAAAGCCAGCCTGGCGCTGGTCACAGCAGCGATTGCGTCCTTCGTGGGCGGGACGGTGTCTATCGTTCTTTTCACCGCTTTTGCCCCGATGCTGGCCTCGGTCGCGCTTAACTTCGGATCGCCCGAGATCTTCGCGCTGATGCTTCTGGCCTTTGCAACCTTCGTGGGCCTGGGCGGCGATGATATCCCGAAGACGATCCTCTCGATCTGCCTTGGACTTGTATTCGCGGCTGTCGGGTTCGACGAAATCTCGGGTGCCCCCCGCCTCGTTTTCTTCGACATTTCCGGCTTCCTGCACGGCATCAATTTCTTGGTTCTCGCGATCGGGGTCTACGGCATCGGCGAGATGCTGTGGACCATCGACACGACGCGCGGCAAAATCACCTCGACCGAAACCAAGATGAGCGTGAAAGGCGTGGTGTCGGATTCGAAAGCCTCCGTCAAGCTTGGCTGGAAGGGCATGTCGATCGGGTCTTTTCTCGGCTTCTTCGTGGGCATCCTGCCGGCGGCAGGCGCCACTCCGGGTTCGCTCATGGCCTACGGGATCACCAAGCTGACGTCGAAAGATCCGGACTCGTACGGTAAGGGCAACCCGGACGGCGTGGCGGCGCCCGAGGCCGCGAACAACTCGGCCTCGACCGGCTCGATGCTGCCGATGCTGACGCTAGGTATCCCCGGCTCGCCCACCACTGCGATCCTTTTGGGCGGCATGGTGATCTGGGGCCTGACCCCTGGCCCGCGACTGTTCACCGACCAACCAGAATTCGTCTGGGGACTGATCGGGTCGTTCTACGTCTCGAACTTCTTCGCACTCATCATCAACCTGTCCTTCATCCCGCTCTTCATCTGGATGCTCAGGATGCCGTTCACGATCTTGGCGCCGATGATCTTCGTGCTGTCCATCGTCGGCGGCTATGCGGCGACAAACGACATGCATGACGTCTGGCTTATGATTGGCTTCGGTCTGAGCGCGTTCTTCCTGAGGAAGTTCGACTATCCCCTGGCGCCCGCTGTTCTGGCGATTGTTCTGGGTCCGATTGCTGAGCCGACGCTGCGCCAGTCCTTGCTTCTGTCGTCCGGCGATCCGTCGATATTCTTCACTCGACCGATCGCGGGGCCGATCACCATCATCGCGATCATCCTGATCCTCCTGCCGCTGTTTAAAGTGCTGCGCGACAGGTTCCGCAGCCCGAGTACCAGTGGCGCCTGATACAGCGAGTACGCCGCGTCCCGCCTTCAAACGAACGAAGGCGGGACGGCGTGCCAAGGCGGCCCGTCCCGTTTCTGACAATTCGGGTCGAACCGCAGCGACCCTGAAACGGTCCGGGACAACATGGTAGTTGGCGAAGTCAAAGAGCAGTTCGACGCTTGGAATCCCGGCCTGAGTTCGGATATCCCCGCCGCGCTGCTGCCACTCGTCACACTCTACGTTCCCGAGAACTCGACTGTCGGCTACCCGGACGCGAAAAGTGCCGCGGATTTCTGCGGTCTGAAGCCGCAGGACATGATTGCATTCACGGTTCCACGGCTGGCGGTGCACGAGATACTGATCCGCGTGACCGCCGATCTTTGTGTGCCCGATGGGCCAAACTATGAAGACCTGGGCCTTAATCTACGCGGCATGGCCGAACGTATCCTGACCGGCTATGTGCGGCCGCGGATGGACGAGTTGGAACGCGCTTTCGCCGAATTCAGGCAAGAGGTGGAGCGCAGGCTGGACGAGTTGATCGAGCGCGGGATCTACGCCCGCAATGCTCAGTCGCAACCGGAGCCGACCGGATTTCTTTCGAAGCTTTTCGCGAAGAAACCGCAGAAGTCATCCACGACTACGCTGCCTGAAATGCTCGCCATCTCGGAGTGGCGCGACGGTATCTCGAAAGCAGAATCTCCGTTCGAGCGCGCCTGCCTTGAGGGCCTCCACACGATCGTCGCCGGGATCGTGGGACAGCGCGGACGCCTGATGGCCGACAAGGACCTGATCATCCGGCTGGCCGCGAACTACATCTGCAATTCCTTGGGCAGCCAGAAGATTGGCGAGATGATCGATCCGATCATTCGCGACGCGGCCAAAGCCGAGGGCTACAGGTTCCTTCCGTTCCAGAAGGCGCCATTCGTTCTGAACGTCAAAGGTGCTTCCGCTGCCGGCAAGAGCACCATTCGCCCGCTCCAGCGAAAGCTCAGTGAGCGGCTCGGTCTGCCCTGGAACGACTTCGCGCTCGTCAGCCCCGACTACTGGCGAAAATTCCTGATCGACTACGAGGGGCTCGGCGAGAACTTCAAATATGCCGCCATGCTGACCGGACAGGAACTGGAGATCATCGACAAGAAGCTCGACGGCTACATGGAAGCCAAGGCGATGCGGTCCGAAATGCCACATCTGCTGATCGACAGGTTCCGGTTCGACAGCTTCGATTCAGCCGCCAATCAACAGGCCGACGGACGGCTTCTGAGCCGCTTCGGCGACACCGTCTTCATGTTTTTCGTCATCACGCCGCCTGCCGACACGGTCGAGCGCGCATGGGCGAGAGGGAAACAGACGGGCAGATACAAAGCCGTGGACGACCTGCTTTACCACAACATCGAAGCATATACCGGAATGCCCAATTTGTTCTTCACATGGGCGAAGAAGAAGCGGCAGACCGTGCATTTCGAGTTTCTCGACAACAGCGTCCCCTTTGGAGAGCCGCCGCGAACGGCCGCGTTCGGCTGGAACGACAAGCTTACAGTTCTGGACATGAACTGCATGCGCAGTCTCACCCGCTATCGGTCGATCAACATCGACGCCAAGAGGCCGGACGACGTCTTGGTGGAGACTGCTGAGGCGAAGGGCGACATCCTCGCCGATTGCATCGCAAAGATCCCGGAGGTGACGTTCGTCGATCCGCGCACGCTTAAAGTCGTCGGACATACGCGCGACGGAAAGTGCGACTACGAGGTGGACGGCTTCTTCGCCAGATCGTCGCTTGGATGCGCCTATGCTGCTTCGCCGCCTGACGCGGCTGACGGCGCGGAGGCGTTGTGCGGAAGTGGCGACGAACCGACGCTTGACGTCGAGAGCGAGCGGAAGTTCACGGTCGGCTCCTGGGGGACGGAATGAGCGCCTCTCATGGCCAGAACACCTCCCCGAGAGCCAACGCATGCGAGGCTGGCGCGCTTCTTCGTACCAAACGGCACCAGCCCATAAAGAGTTCGAAGGTCTGATGGCCGAAATCCGCGATCTGCAGATTCTCGTGTCGCTCGCGCGGCACAAACACTTTTCCCGAGCGGCGGACGAATGCGGGATTTCCCAACCTGCGTTTTCGGCCCGCATCAGAAGGTTGGAAGAGTCCTTCGCCCTGCCCTTGGTCAGGCGTGGCAACATGTTCAAAGGCTTCACGCGCGAGGGCGAAGTCGTTCTGAAATGGGCCCGCAAGGTGCTGTCGGATCTGGAGGGAATGCGACAGGAAGTCGATGCGCTGAAAAGCAATCTCAGCGGAAGACTGTGTCTGGGATCCATTCCCACCGCCCTGCCCTTCGCGGCCAAAGTCTCGGCGCAGCTGCGCCGCCTGCATCCAAACCTTTCCGTCGAGATCCATTCTCTTTCGACCAGGTTGATCGAAATCAGGCTGAACGATTACTCGCTGGATGCGGGTATCATGTATTTCGAAGATGCCGATCCCGAGTCGACAGAGAAGCTGTACGACGAAGGTTACGTCCTGATTGCACCGGAGGCCCTGGCGCCCCGCAAATCCGGGCACATATCCTGGGCGGAGACCGCTGCGCTTCCCTTGTGCCTCTTGACCGGCGATATGAGAAACCGCCAGTTCATCGATGCCGTCTTCGAAGAGATCGGACAGGTCCCAACGATCGTCATGGAGGCGAACGGGTTCACTGCGGTCCTGGCCCAAGTGGCAAGCGGGGCCGCGGCGACGATCGCGCCCCGCGGCGTCGCAGAGACCTTCCTTTCGCTCGAAACCACCGTTCAGCTTCCCTTGGTAGACCCCGTCGCCACCCATACCGTCGGCCTTTCGATCAAGGACCAAAATCCCGTACCTCCGATGCTGCAGGCGTTGCGTATTGCAGTACGGGCATCGCTATAACGATATCAGATGACATCTTCTGATATCGCGATTGGACGTTATGAGAGTAGTTTGCGACAGTTCGCATAACATGATGTGAGGCACGCATGGCATTGGACGCTGATGTTGGGGTTTGGAAGTCTGGTCGGGGTCGG